>CATXML010000019.1 GCA_958372035.1 uncultured Collinsella sp.
TCCTGCTCGCACGGAGAGCACATTAAGTGCTCTCCGGCTCGTGCGGAACTCGCGACCGATGTTGCCCTATACGCCCACCCAGGTCCTCAGGTGACGTTGCTTGCGAACGTCGCTCTACTCGTTCGCTTTTTGGTCTGGAGAGCCGGGTGGGCTGATAGAAAAATAGATGTGAGTAGGGGCTCCTCCGTTGATGAACGAGGGAGCCCCTTGTTTCGTTTTGGTTGTTGTTGCGACCTAGAGGTGGCTGATGATCAGTTCCATCTTGCCTTCGAGTTCGATCTGGTTCACGGTGCTCGGGGCCAGCAGGTGGCTGCCCTTGTGAACGGGCTCGCCGCACACGGTGCCCTCGCCGTCGATGACCGACAGGCACATGAAGGGCCAGTGCTGCTCCAAGGTCTTGCTGCCGTCGACGCGCACGCGATCGACGGTGTAGCAGGAGTTAGACTCGAGCTCGGTCACGCCATCGACCTCGGGCGCGGTCACCGTGCCGTCGGTCGGAGCCTGAACGTCAAAATCGATGCAATCCAGGCTCTGCTCAATGTGAAGTGGGCGCAGCTTGCCGTCGGTGCCGGGGCGGTCGTAGTCGTACAGGCGATAGGTCACGTCGCTCGACTGCTGCGTCTCCAAAATGAGCGTGCCGGTCTTGATGGCGTGCACGGTACCGGAATCAATCTGGAAAAAGTCGCCCTTGTGGATCGGCAGCACGTTGAGCATGTCGTCCCAGCGGCCGTCTTCGATCATCTGTGCAGCCTCGGCGCGGTCCTTGGCGCGCTGGCCGACGATGATCGTGGCACCGGGCTCGCAGTCCAGTACATACCAGCACTCGGTTTTGCCCAGGCTGCCGTTCTCGTGCTCGGCGGCGTACTCGTCGTTGGGATGAATCTGGATCGAAAGGTCGTCCTTGGCGTCCAGAATCTTAATGAGCAGCGGGAACTCCTTGCCCTCGCAGTTGCCAAAGAGCTCGCGGCGCTCGGCCCACAGCCATGACAGCGTGTGACCGGCGTACGGGCCCTCAGCGATCTGGCAGTCGCCGTTGGGATGGGCCGAGATGGCCCAGCACTCACCGATGGGGCCCTCGGGAATGTCGTAACCAAACACGGTCTCCAGCTGGCGGCCGCCCCAGATCTTCTCGTGGAAGATCGGCGTCAGTTTAATCAAATCGGACATGTGCATACTCCCATAAGGTTGTGCGGGCGCCGCGTAAGACAGCTCAAAACGAGCACCCGCCGGATTACAAAACTAGGCCAGCGTTACGTTGTGCAGCTCAAAGCGGTCACAAACGTTGCGCGAGATCGAATGCTCAAAGGCGGTGCCGCTATCCAAAAAGCCAATCTGGTTGAGCTCGAGCAGGGGAGAGCCGGGTTTGGTGTCCAGGCGCTCAGCCTCTTCCTCGGTTGCCGCTACGGCGCGAATGGTGCGGTGGAAGCTCGAAATCTTCAGCCCGCATTGCTCGCGGATGAAGCTGTAGACCGATCCATACAGGTCTTTCTTTTTAAGGCCCGGAATCAGCTCGAGGGGCATGTAGGTGTACTCGATAACGATGGGCTTCTCGTCGACCTGGCGCACGCGCACGATGTGATAGGCAAAGTCGTCCTCGGCAATTCCCAGCTGGGCAGCGACGTCTGCTGGCGGATTGACAATCGAGAAATCGTAGACCACCGAGGTCACCTTTTCCCCGCGGTGCTCATACGAAAAGCCCTGGGCACGGTCGTTCTTGCCTTGAAAAAACACCTGGCCGGGAAGCCCCGCCGTGTCCTTAACGTAGGTGCCCGATCCGCGCCGGCTGGTAATAAGGCCTTCCTCGGTAATCTGCTCAATCGCTCGTTTGACGGTGATTTTAGAAACGCTATAGAGCTCGCAGAACTCAACGACGGTGGGCAGCTTGTCGCCCGGCTTTAGAGCGCCGTCCTCGATGCTTCGACGGATATCTGCAGCTATTGCCTCGTATTTGGGAATCATGGAACCTCCTTTCCGGCTTGATTGGGTATAAAAGAAAGTATAGTCAACACCTAAGCATCCCTATTGCGTTTTTGAAAAGTTCGAGAAAGAGAATATCTAAAAACGCTTTTCTTATTAAATAAAAGCGCCTTAAAACGAAATACAATCGAATATTGTCGTATTGAGCAGATTGATTAGTCTGGGGACGGGGCCGAGTTGTGTTGCCGTCTAACGAACTGAATCTCATGCGCTGCGTTTCCCCAGATAAAACCTGCCAAAACAAACCTGTTCCTTTTTGGTAGGTTTTTGCCTTGGGAGCGGTACCATACAGGCAATGTTTAAACGAGAAAGGTGGGCTCCCATGGAACCTAAGCAGTACTACATCGGCATTGACGTCGGCGGCACTTCGGTTAAGGAGGGCCTGTTCGACGAAGACGGTAACCTGCTTGCCAAGGCCAGCGTGCCTACGCCTCCCATCGTTGACGCTGCGGGCTTTGCCGCGGTGACCGAGGCTATCGACCAGGTGGTCGCCAAAGCCCAGATTCCGCGTGCCTTTGTGGCGGGCATTGGCCTGGCCGTTCCGTGCCCTATCCCGGCATCGGGCGATGCCAAGGTCAAGGCCAACATTGCCATCAACCTGCCCGAGCTGAGGATCGCCATTCAAAAGCACTGCCCCGACGCGGTCGTTAAGTACGAGAACGATGCCAACGCCGCTGCCATGGGCGAGGCCTGGCTCGGCTCTGCCAAGGGCGTACAGAACGTGGTGATGGTCACCATTGGTACCGGCGTGGGCGGCGGCGTTATCGTTAACGGCGACGTGGTGTCGGGCGTTGTGGGCGCCGGCGGCGAGATTGGCCACATGTGCCTGAACCCCGAAGAGGAGCGCACCTGCGGCTGCGGCGGCCATGGCCACCTGGAGCAGTATTCCAGCGCCACCGGCGTGGTGAGCAATTACCTGGCTGAGTGCAAGAAGGCGGGTGTCGAGCCCATCGAGCTCACCGGCCCCTCCGATTCCAAGGACGTGTTCCAGGCCTGCCGCGAGGGTGACAAGCTCGCGCTTGCCGCGGCCGATACCATGGCCGACTATCTCGGTCGCGCCCTGGCGCTTATTGCCAACTTGGTCGATCCCGAGATGTTCCTCATCGGCGGCGGCGCATCCGCCTCGGCCGATGTCTACCTCGACAAGGTCCGCGAGCACTTTAAGCAGTACGCGCTTTCTGCCTCGCGCGAGACGCCCATCAAGGTCGCTTCGCTCGGAAACGACGCCGGCATCATCGGTGCCGCCTACGTAGCCCTGCGCGCTGCCGGTAAATAGCTGGTGCAAGGGGGTCAGGTTACTTTGCACCAACATGGTGCAAAAGGGACAGCCTTGGCCCCAATGCCTGCCCCAAAATATGCCGTGGCCCTTCCGTCTGCGAAGGCTCGGCATCGGCGTGCTACCATAGCTACGTCCAAGTACACATATCAAGTGGAGGATATCCATGGCAAACGTTCTTGTCTTTGGTCACCAGAACCCCGATAACGACGCCATCATGAGCGCCGTCGTCCTGTCCCAGCTGCTCAACCAGGTTGAGTGTGCCGGCAACACCTATGAGGCCTGTGCCCTTGGTCAGCTTCCGGCAGAGTCCGCCAAGCTGCTTGCCGACGCCGGCATCGCCGAGCCCCGCGTGATTGAGTCCGTCGAGGCCGGTCAGCTCGTCGTCCTCACCGACCACAACGAGTCTGCCCAGTCCGTCGCCGGCCTTAAGGACGCCACGGTCTTTGGCGTCGTCGACCATCACCGCATCGGCGACTTCGAGACCGCCGGCCCGCTGCACTACATCTGCCTGCCCTGGGGTTCCAGCTGCACCATCGTCACCAAGCTCGCCGGCGTGCTCGGCGTTGAGCTTTCCGACGTCCAGGCCAAGCTGCTGCTCTCGGCCATGATGACCGACACGCTCATGCTCAAGAGCCCCACCACCACCGATGTCGACCGCGCCGTCGCCGCCAAGCTCGGCGAGCAGGTGGGCGTCGACCCGGTCAAGTTTGGCATGGAGGTCTTCCTCACCCGTCCGTCCGGCTCCTTCACCGCAGCCGAGATGGTCGGCAACGACATCAAGATGTTCGAGCCCGCTGGCAAGAAGCTGCTCATCGGCCAGTACGAGACTGTCGATAAGAGCCGCGCTCTCGGCATGATCGACGAGATCCGTGAGGCCATGCGCGCCTACGCCGCCGAGAAGGGTGCCGATGGCATCGTCCTGTGCATCACCGACATCATGGAGGAGGGCTCGCAGGTCCTGCTCGAGGGCGAGACCGAGGCTGCTCAGAAGGGCTTGGGCATTGCCGACGAGCACGACGGCGTCTGGATGCCGGGCGTCCTCTCCCGTAAGAAGCAGGTCGCTGCCCCCATCATGGCCGCCTGCTAGGTTCTTTTGACCTAACACCGACGACCGGATCGCGGACGCCCCGCGCTCCGGTCGTTTTTTGTGCACGGCGCCGCGTCGTCTCTTGGACAGGCGTGCCCGCGCCGTTGAGCAAATAATGTTCAACCTGTGGTTCCGCTTTTCGGCCACGCCTGCGTGCTTGTCGTGCAGGGTAGGCTAGATGCAAGCGTAATACGTTAGAGCGCGGCGCCGCCACTTGGGCGGGCCGTGCTTTTTTAAGACGGGAGCCATCCCGTGAAAGGAGCCGCCCATGGCAGCACCCGAGCAGCTGTTCAACGTTCGTGAACGCAAGCGTTTTGAGCGCCACGACATTTGGGAGCGCATCGCCGAGAACGGCACGATTTCCGCCGCCGTCATGGTCATCGCCGCCATCGCCGCCGTTATCTGCGCCAATACCGATGCCTACGAGGCCATCCATCACTTTTTGGAGACCCCGCTGTATGTGGGTCTGGGGCATTTGACGGCTGGCCTCACCGTTGAGCTTTTCGTCAACGACTTCCTCATGGCGATTTTCTTTTTGTTGGTGGGCATTGAGCTTAAGTACGAGATGACGGTCGGCGAGCTCAAGAATCCACGTCAGGCCATGCTTCCCATGCTGGCGGCCGTGGGCGGCGTCGTCGTTCCCGCCTGCATCTACCTGATCTTTAACCATGCCGGCGCCCGCAACGGTTGGGCCATCCCCATGGCAACCGATATTGCCTTTGCGCTGGGCGTGCTGTCGCTTTTGGGCAATCGCGTGCCCAACGGCGTGCGCGTGTTCTTCTCGACGCTCGCCATCGCCGACGACCTCATCTCCATCGCCGCCATCGCCATCTTCTACGGTCAGAGCCCCAATCCGTTTTGGTTGGGCGCCGCCGCGCTTGTGACCTGCGCACTCGTGTGGCTCAACAAGACGCAGCATTACCGCCTTGCCCCGTATTCGGTATTGGGTCTGCTGTTGTGGTTCTGCATGTTCAAGAGCGGCGTACATGCCACGCTTGCTGGTGTCATCCTGGCCTTCACCATTCCGGCCAAGTGCGGCGTCAAGCTCGATAGTCTCACCGATTGGCTGGGCGAGTGCCTGCCGCTGCTCGATGACCGCTACGACGACGAGGCACACATCCTGGGCCAGCATGACTTTACCGTCTCGACCACCAAGGTTGAGCGCGTCATGCACCGCGTGACCCCGCCGCTCATCCGCATGGAGCGTCTGATCTCCACGCCGGTCAACTTTGTGATCCTGCCGATCTTTGCGTTCGTGAACGCACAGGTTCGCCTGGTGGGCGTGGATATGAGCACGTTGCTCACCGACCCGGTGACGCTCGGCGTGTACTTTGGCATGCTGCTGGGCAAGCCGATCGGCATCTTTGGCATGACGTTCGCCTTGGTCAAGCTCAAGGCCTGCGAGCTGCCGCGCAATGTCAACTGGCACATGATTGCCGGTGTGGGCATTCTGGGCGGCATCGGCTTTACCATGTCGATTCTCATCAGCGGCCTTGCCTTCCCGACGGCCCAGTTTGAGGTTCTGGCTGCCAAGGCCGCCATTCTTGCCGGTTCGGTCACCGCTGCCGTGCTCGGCATGATCTACATGAGCGTGGTCTGCAAGCATCCCGCGCCCAAGGACGAGTAAGGGCACATACAAGTTTGAAAACGCCGCCTGTGAACACCATCACAGGCGGCGTTTTAGTCATTGGGGTCATATGGTTGACTAGTCATTTAAGTCTGTCCCCAATGACTAGGTTTATTCCACCGTTCCGTAGACGGCGCCCCACCCGTGGGCGGCCAAGGCGGAGTTGAGCTGGTCGCAAAGTGACTGGCGGTCGTAATAGCCGGGCGGTAGCAGGTTGACGATTTCCATGAGATCGGGCGCCAGGTCCAAGATTTCGGCCTGTACGATCAGATCCAGGCGGTCGATGGCGTGGCGGTCGTAAAACAGTCCGTCGACCAGGCGCTGCAGGTCGCCGAATTCCTCGGCCTGAAACGATCCGTACTCCATAGTGCCTCCTTGGGCGCCCCACGCCGGCATGCGCGGCGATTCGTAATTCATTGCGATGAACTTAATCTATCACGGCTTCATAACGTTGCGACGATGGCGGTCTATACTTAGACGAACTGCAACGTACCGCTTCGCGAAAGGTCGCACCCATGCAGACGATCTACCAGAAGATGGAAACCACCGAACTCGATGCCGCCATCGAGGCGCTCAAAACCGAGGTCGCCGAGGTCAAGGCCAAGGGCCTGGCGCTCGATATGGCCCGCGGCAAGCCGTCGCCCTCCCAGGTGGACATTTCTCGCCCCATGCTCGATATCCTCAATGCCGATGCCGATCTGCACGACGGCAATGTCGACTGCTCCAACTACGGTTGCTTCGAGGGCATTCCCTCGGCACGCAAGCTAGCGGGGGAGTTCCTGGGCTGCCCCGCCGAGCAGACGCTCGTGCTGGGTTCGTCGAGCCTTTTGATCGAGCATGACATTGCCGGCATGTTCTGGCGCTGTGGCTCGTGCGGCAGCGAGCCCTGGGACGCCTACGAGGCCGCGCACGACGGCAAGAAGGTCAAGTTCCTGTGCCCTGTTCCCGGCTACGATCGCCACTTTGGCATCACCGCCGACTTGGGCATCGAGAACGTCCCCGTCGCGATGACCGACAACGGCCCCGACATGGACGAGATCGAGCGCCTGGTTGCCGCCGACGATTCCATCAAGGGTATCTGGTGCGTTCCCAAGTATTCCAACCCCACGGGCATCACCTTTAGCGAGGACACTGTGCGCCGCCTGGTCGAGATGCCCACGGCCGCGCCCGATTTCCGCATCTTCTGGGACAACGCCTACTGCGTGCACGACCTGTACGACGAGACCGACGAGCTCGCCAACATCTTTGACCTCGCTCGCGCGGCGGGCACCGAGGATCGCGTGGTGGCATTCGCCTCGACGTCAAAGATCACCTTCCCGGGCGCCGGCATCGGCTTTATCGGTGCGAGCCCCGCGGTCATCGCCGAGTTCTCCAAGTGCCTGAAGGCCGGCCTCATCAGCGCCGACAAGCTCAACCAGCTGCGTCACGTGCGCTTCCTTCCCACCATCGAGGCGGTCAAGGAGCACATGAAAAAGCATGCCGAGTTCCTGCGCCCGCGCTTTGAGGCCGTCGAGCGCAAGCTCACCGAGGGCTTGGGCGACACGGGCTGTGCCACCTGGACGCACCCCCGCGGCGGCTACTTTGTGAGCTTCGATGGTCCCGAGGGCTCGGCCCAGAAGGTCGCCGCGCTTTGCGCCGACCTGGGCGTCAAGCTCACGCCGGCCGGTGCTACCTGGCCCTATGGCAAGGACCCGCGCGACACCAACATCCGCATCGCGCCGAGCTATCCCACGGTCGAGGACCTGGAGGCTGCGCTCGATGTGCTGGTGCTGGCCGTTAAGCTTGTCGCTGCCGAGCTTGCGCGTGCCGAGCGCGCCTAACGCGCGGCTTCCCGTACTATCCGCACTTTCGATACGTAAAGGAGCGTATACATGGATTTGGGTATTTCCACCAACCCCACGCCAGAGCTCTACACCATTAAGGTCACCGGCGAGATTGATATTTCTAACGCCGATAGCCTGCGCAATGCCATCGACCTGGCGCTCGAGCAGCCCACTGAGGCCGTTGAGCTCGATTTTGCCCAGGTGAGCTACATCGATTCGACGGGCATTGGCGTGCTCGTGGGCGCCGCGCACCACGCGGTCGACCACGGTAAGCGCTTTAGCTGCACCAATGTGCAGCCTCCGGTGATGCGCGTGGTTCAGCTGTTGGGTGTCGACCAGGAGATTTCGATCACCGCTGCATAATCTTGGCCCCCAAAAGGGCGTGCCGTTTGGTATATGTTTGTGATGCGCTCGGACGTTTTGGCGTCCGGGCGCTATACTTGACCGAATGAATAGACGAGTTCCGGCCGAATGGCGCGGTGCGGGCTCGACTCACATCGAGCCTTGGAGGTATGTGTGTTTGGTATTGGAGAGGGTGAGCTCGCGATCATCGTGGTCTTCGGCTTTTTGCTGTTTGGCCCGGATAAGCTCCCGCAGATGGGCCGTACGATCGGCCGTGCCATCCGTCAGTTCCGCGAGACGCAGGAAAAGATGACGGCCGTTGTTCAGTCCGAGATTATTGATCCGGTAAGCGAGGCTGCGTCGGCGCCGGTCAAGCCCAAGAAGGCCGCTGCGACCGACGACGATTCCGATGCGGACGAGGAAGCCGCCGAGACGGCTGCGCCAGCAAAGAAGGAGACCTTCGCCGAGCGCCGTGCCCGCCTTGCTGCCGAGAAGGCTGCAAGCGAGGGTGCCGCTGAGGGCGAGGCCGCTGCCGAGGAGGCCGAGAGTGCAGAGCCCGCCGCCGCTGTCGAGCCCGAGCCTGCTGCAGAGCCCGAGCCCGAGCCCGAGCCGGCAGAGCCCACGACGGCCGACCTCTACGCCCGTCGTCCCCGCAAGCGCAAGGCCGTCGTCGACCAGCTCGCTCGCGAGCTCGAGGCCGAGGACGACACTGCTGCCGCCGACGCCTCGAAGGGAGGCGATGAGTAATGCCTATCGGACCTGCGCGCATGCCGCTCTTCGATCACCTGGGAGAGCTCCGTCGCCGCTTGACCATCGTGGTCGTGTCGGTATTTGCCGCAGCCATCGTGCTGTATTTCGCCACGCCCGTGGTGCTCGACATCCTGGAAGACCCCATCCGCTCCTTTGTGCCGGACGGTAAGTTCTACATCACCACCACGCTCGGCGGCTTTGGCCTGCGCTTCTCGCTGGCCATCAAGATGGCCGTGGTCATGTGCACGCCCATGATCATCTGGCAGATCCTGGCATTTTTCCTGCCGGCGCTGCGTCCCAACGAGCGCAAATGGGTCGTGCCCACGGTGCTCGCCTCGACGGTGCTGTTCTTCCTGGGCGCTATCTTCTGCTACTTCATCATTATCCCGGCAGGCTTTGAGTGGCTCATCGGCGAGACCTCGGCCGTTGCTACGGCGCTGCCCGATCTGGAGAACTACGTTAACATGGAGCTGCTCTTTATGATCGGCTTTGGTGTGGCGTTTGAGCTGCCGCTCATCATCTTCTACCTGTCTGTTTTCCACATCGTGTCCTACGCAGCCTTCCGCAGCGCCTGGCGCTACGTGTACGTAGGCCTGCTCGTGGGTTCGGCTGTGATCACGCCCGACGGCTCGCCCGTCACCCTGGGCCTCATGTACGGCGCCCTGCTCTCGCTCTACGAGATCTCGCTCGCCATCGCCCGCGTGGTCATCACCGCGCGCGAGGGCAAGGAGGGCCTGTTCGTGAGCCGTCTGGACCTGTTCTCGGACGATGAGGACGACGAGGAGTAAATCGGTATGCACGAGGTTGGCATTGTCAACGGCATACTCGATACAGTGATTCGCGCGGCGCGTGGGGCGGGGGCCTCGCGCGCCGTTTTGGTGACGCTGCGTATCGGGGATATGACCGAGGTCGTGCGCGAGGCGCTCGACTTTGCGTGGGAGACGTTTCGCGACGAGGACCCGCTCACGCGCGGCTGCGAGCTTGCCGTGGAGGAAGTCCATCCACAAAGCGAGTGCCTGGACTGCGGCGAGGTCTTTGAGCACGACCGCTTTCATTGCCGCTGCCCCCAATGTGGCGGCGCCAACGTGCGCCTGCTGCACGGCCGCGAGCTCGACATCGCGAGTATCGAAATCGAAACCCCCGACGATTAGCCCGCCAGCCATCTGGTGATGGGGTATAAAGGGGCCAAAGTAAGGAGTGCCGAGCATGGCCGAGAAAACGATTGATATCGCATCGCCGATTCTGTCGCGCAACGAGCGCCTGGCAGATCAGCTGCGTCAGCGATTTAATGAGACAAACACCTATGTGATCAATGTGCTGTCGAGCCCCGGCTCGGGCAAGACCACCACGATTCTGGGCACCAACGAGCGCCTGCGTGACAAAGCCGGCCTGCGCTGTGCTGTCATCGAGGGCGATATCGCCTCGGACGTCGATGCCATCACCATGAAGGAAGCCGGCATGCCTGCCATCCAAATCAACACGGGCGGCCTGTGCCACCTCGAGGGCAACATGATCATGGAGGCCGTTGACGCGTTCGACCAAGCTGTGGGTCTGGAAAACATCGACGTCATCTTTATCGAAAACGTGGGTAACCTGGTCTGCCCGGTCGACTTTGACCTGGGCGAGAACCTGTCCATCATGATCCTCTCGGTGCCCGAGGGCGACGACAAGCCCATCAAGTACCCGGGCATCTTCCAGCACGCCGGCGCGCAGCTGCTCAACAAGGTCGACGTGGCCCCGGCTTTCGATTTTGACATGGATAGGTATACTAAGACACTCGATGACCTCAATCCGCAGGCGCCGCGGTTTGCCGTGAGCGCGCGCAAGGGCGAGGGCATGGATGCCTGGTGCGATTGGCTCATCGGGCAGATTGAGCAAGCAAGGGCGTAAGTCGGCCGCCATACGGGCGGGCGTAGCCGCAGAGATACGAGATAGGAGCCTCTTTTGAAGCTCATCATCGCCGAGAAAAACGACGCCGCGCGTCAGATCGCCGAGCGTCTGTCCACGGGCAAACCCAAAAAGGACAAGGTGTACAACACCGCCATCTACCGTTTTGAGTGGAAGGGCGAGGAGTGCGTGACCATCGGCCTTGCCGGTCACATCCTGGCGCCCGATTTTTGCGACAGCGTGCTGTTCGATAAAAAGCTGGGTTGGTATTCGGTGACCGAGGACGGCGAGATGTTGCCGGCCGATATGCCCGATGGCCTGGCCCGCCCGCCGTACGACACCAAGCGCAAGCCGTTCCTTGCCGATGGCATTTCCATCAAGGGCTGGAAGCTCGAGAGCCTGCCTTACCTCACCTGGGCGCCCGTCATTAAGCTACCGGCCGAGAAGGAGCTCATTCGTTCGCTCAAGAACCTTGCCAAGAAGTCCGACAGCGTCATCATCGCCACGGACTTCGATCGCGAGGGCGAGCTGATCGGTTCGGACGCCCTCAACAAGGTGCGCGAGGTTGCGCCCGACCTGCCGGTCGCTCGCGCCCAGTATTCTTCGTTTACCAAGGCCGAGATCACGCAGGCCTTCGATAATCTCGTCTCGCTCGACCAGAACCTGGCCGACGCCGGCGAGAGCCGTCAGCACATCGACCTCATTTGGGGTGCGGTGCTCACTCGCTACCTGACGCTCGCCAAGTTTGGCGGCTTTGGTAACGTGCGTTCCGCCGGCCGCGTGCAGACGCCGACGCTCGCCCTGGTGGTCGAGCGCGAGCGCGAGCGCATGGCGTTTGTGCCCGAGGACTATTGGCAGATCCGCGGCATGGGTGCCGCTCAGGGTGCTGCCGAGGACGATCGCTTTAAGATCGCTCACAAGACGGCGCGCTTTACCGACAAGGATGCTGCCGAGACAGCGTATGGTCACGTCGACGGTGCCAAGACGGCAACTGTCGCCGCGGTGACCAAGCGCTCGCGCAAGCAGCAGCCGCCCACGCCGTTTGCGACGACCTCGCTGCAGGCAGCCGCCGCGGCCGAGGGCATATCGCCCGCACGCACCATGCGCATCGCCGAGTCCCTCTACATGGCGGGCCTCATCAGCTACCCGCGTGTCGACAACACCGTGTACCCCGCGACGCTTGATCTGGGCGCTGTGGTGAGTGACCTTGCAAAGATCAACCCGGCGCTGGCGCCCGTGTGCAAAAAGGTACTCGCTGGTCCCATGAAGCCCACGCGCGGTAAAGTCGAGACCACCGACCACCCGCCTATCTACCCCACGGGCGAGGGCGATCCGTCCACGCTCGACGGCGGCCAGCGCAAGCTTTACGACCTCATCGCCCGCCGCTTCCTGGCGACGCTCATGGGTCCCGCGACCATCGAGAACACCAAGCTCGAGCTCGATGTGAACGGCGAGCCGTTCGTGGCTTCGGGCGACGTGCTCGTGACCCCGGGTTTCCGCGAGGCATACCCGTATGGACTCAAGCGCGACGAGCAGATGCCGCCTCTTGAGCAGGGCGATACGGTCGACGTGTTCGACATTAAGCTCGAGGCCAAGCAGACCGAGCCGCCCGCTCGCTACAGCCAGGGCAAGCTCGTGCAGGAGATGGAAAAGCGCGGCCTGGGCACCAAGTCCACGCGTGCGAGCATCATCGAGCGCCTGTATGCCGTGCGCTATCTCAAAAACGATCCCGTTGAGCCGAGCCAGCTGGGCATCGCCATCATCGACGCGCTGACGCAATTTGCCCCGCGCATCACGAGCCCCGATATGACCAGCGAGCTCGACGGCGATATGACCCGCGTCGAGCGCGGTGAGGACACCGAAGAGCATGTCGTGACGCACTCGCGCGCGCTGCTGGCCGGCGTGCTCGACGAGCTGCTCAAGCACACGCAGGAGCTAGGCGACGCCATCAGCGACGCCGTCACGGCCGATGCACGCGTGGGCGCTTGCCCCAAGTGCGGCAAGGACCTGGTTATGAAGACGAGCGCCAAGACCCGCGGCAGCTTTATCGGCTGCATGGGCTGGCCCGACTGCGATGTGACCTATCCGGTGCCGAGCGGCGTCAAGGTGAGCCCGCTCGAGGGCGAGGCGGCCGTGTGCCCCGAGTGCGGCGCGCCGCGCATTAAGTGCCAGCCGTTCCGCCAGAAGGCCTTCGAGATTTGCGTGAACCCCACGTGCCCCACCAACTACGAGCCCGACCTTAAGGTGGGCGAGTGCAAGGTGTGCGCCGAGGCAGGACGCCATGGCGACCTGATCGCACACAAGAGCGAGAAGAGCGGCAAGCGCTTTATCCGCTGC
>CATXML010000020.1 GCA_958372035.1 uncultured Collinsella sp.
ACAACGCCGACGAGAACCACGTAAACCATGCCACGGCCAAGCGTCCCGTCGGCTCCACCTTTAAGGCCTTTACGCTGGCAACTGCCATCCAAAACGGCATGAACCCCAACGTCACCCTCAACTGCAACTCGCCGCTCAAGGCCAAGGGCACCACGACTGAGGTCCAAAATTACGCCAACCAGAGCTATGGCAACATCACGCTTAAGCAGGCGACGGCATACTCCTCCAACACCGGCTACATCCAGGTGGCGGAAGCCGTCGGCAACAGCAAGATCATCTCGCTCGTCAAAAAGCTCGGCATCGACCCCGCCAAGGACAACATCGAGGACGTTCCCGTCATGACGCTCGGCACCGGCTCGATCTCGCCACTCGAGATGGCCGCCGCCTACGCGACGTTTGCCAACGGCGGCTACTATCGCCAGCCGATCGCCATCACCGAGATTGATTCTCGTACCGGTTCGGTGCTGTACCAGCACACCGACAATCCCTCACAGGTGCTTACCGAGGGCGAGGCCGCCGCGGTCACCGATGTTCTGTCCGGCGTCATGAAGGGCAGCGGTACGGGTGCTGCCGGCGCCCTGAGTGTCAACCAGCCCTATGCCGGCAAGACGGGCACCACCGACAACACCACCAACCTTTGGTTCTGCGGCTATACCCCGCAGCTGGCGTGCGCCCTGTGGACCGGCTATTCCGCGGGCGAGATCCCCATCCAAAAGTACGGCACGGACCTGCTGGGCGACAGCACCAACCTGCCTGTCTTTAAGCGGTTTATGAACACCGTTCTGACCGGTACCGAGCGCGAGGAGTTTGCGACCGGAACGGCGCCCACCTACAAGAACAACAGCGTCTGGAAGTTCTACGGCACCAACAACACCAAGAAGTCGGAGAACGACGACAAGGACAAGGACGAAGAGGAAGAGGAAGAGGAAACCACCACAACGACTACCACGACGACCACGACCACCGAGACCACGGGCGGCGACACCACCGGGGGCACCGGTACGACCGGTGGCTCGACGGGCGGCTCCACTGGTGGTTCGACCGGCGGCGATGGCGGCACGCCTACGCCTACGCCTACGCCCACTCCCGACCCCTCGCCCACGCCTGACGATACGGTCGGCTAAGAAGTACGCGACTAAAGCCAACAATGCCCCGAGCAGCTTATTGAACTGCTCGGGGCCTTTTAGTTTGAAGCGACCTGGTGGGCGGTCTTTATACCGGCAAGCAAAAAGGGGTACCGACCAACGTCGATACCCCCCTACAAGCCACTATGTAAGCGCACGCAGTGCCGAGCGCACGACCCGCACGCCTACTTGCGAGAATTGCTCAGCTTATTGATCAGCGCCTCGAGACGCTCGCCGTCCTCGGCCGTCTGGGCAATAACCAAAATCGTATCGTTACCGGCAAGCGAGCCAAGCACATCGGGCAACTCTGCCGCATCAACGGCGGCGGCGATGCCGGAAGCCGTGCCAGGCTGAGCCTTGATCATAACCAGATTATCGGTACGCAGAACGCCCGTTACGAGCTCGGAAACCATGCGCTGCAGGTGTAGGTCCTCTGCCAGAACATAGATGCCCTCAGGGAGCTTACGCAGCCCCATGTCGGCAATATCGCGAGAGACAGTCGCCTGCGTGCAATCAAAGCCCATAGCGCGGAGCTCATCGACCAGCACGCGCTGTGTGCGGACGTCCTTATTGCGCACAATATCTCTAATGGCATCCTGGCGCCCATTGCGTTTTTTAGCCATACAAACCCTCACTCCAAAAGATGGCGGAGACAATCAATCAGTGATTGAATAGTTTAACGCTATTTGAAGGCTTTTGTGTATAAGAACGCATTTCGAAACAATTCTATGCAAGTTTGTTTCGTAATGAGCCGTTTAGGCGGTTTTTGCGCCCGTCCGGTTAAGAAAAGCTGCCAGATGCGTACACATCACGCAACGCGCGGGCTTGGCGCTAGCGATCGGCCCAAACAACAGACCGAGCCCCCGATGGTTATCCTTGAGCGCGGCGACCATCTGACGGGTTCGAGGCGCCTCGAGCATATCACGCATGCGGGCGGAACGCTCGATTGACGACACTCCATGCGGGCTCAGACACAAATTCTCGATGCAGGCGACCAGTCCGACAAAATAGAACTTTTGGCTTGCCAGCTTGAGCCGACCACCGCTATCTGCTTCCGAGAGTGAGTCCGCAAGCTCGTCGAGCGCTCGAGTGTCATCGGATATCCTGGCATACATGGTGGGATCAAAGGCATCTGTAAGCTTAGGCGCCGCCGCGTGGAAACAAGCGTCGCCGCATCCGGAGACGCGCTGTGCCTGCGAGAGCGCATAAGCCATAAACTCAACCGTACGGTACGCCTTGCCGCGCGACAGGCATGCCTCAAACAGCGGACGGCTATACATCACGCCAGAGGTCTGAGCGACTAGGCCGCCCAAAATCAACTGGGGCAGCCCAGTCACCATAGAAGACTCGTCTTCTATGGCAATAGAGGCAGCATCCAAGACGCGCGAATGACGCTCGCGATGCGCATCGTATCGATCGAGCGACACCGAGGGGAGCACAATGTCTGCCGCAGTATCGCACGCGATATCGACCATCTTGGAAAGGGCCTGCGGAGCAAACCACTCATCGGCGTTCATGGCGATGATTTGAGAGCCGCGCGAGGCATCAAAACCGGCACGAAGACAAGCGCCGCGCTTCGCGTCCTCGACGTCAATCAAATCAATATGGATGTCCCTGTCGGCAGCAACTTGAAGCGAATGGCGCACACCGGGCGCAGCATCGCGGCAGACAACGACAATCTGCAAATCGTAGAGGTCTTGGTTCTGGATACTCTCGAGCGCACGCATCGCATAGCTGGGCGAACCTTCTACCACAAGGATCACCGAAAGTCGCGGATGCGAACCACGTCGAACCAAATTATCCGTCCTCTCGACAGCAATGAATCAAACCGTGGTTCATGGTACACCCCGGCAATAAAAGCAATGAGACACCGGTTGCATTGCACGCCAAGAACAGATGTTGCACACGCGCAGCCCACAGATGACAGGTGTCGACGCACGACACGTCAAGCCCTCCCCTAGTCGAGCACGACAAGCTCGGCGGGATCGTAATCCACGCCCATAAACGTAAGGCCGCAGGCAGGAGCCGTGGGGCCCGCAGCGGTACGGTCGCAAGCATCGATAACCTCGCGCATCCACTCGGGTTCACGGCGATGCATGCCAATCTCGACAAGCGTGCCCACGATCGTACGGACCATCGAATGCAGAAACGCATTGCCCTCGATGGTAAACGTCAGGATGTCCTCGCCAAACGCAACCTCATGGCCAAATTCGGCACGCATCACGCAGCGATGCGTGGGCTTGCCAACGGCCGAGGCAACCTTGCAAAAGCTTTTAAAGTCCTGCTCGCCCAGCAGCGCGGGGCAGGCAGAAGACATAGCCTCAACATCCAAGGGATAGCGATGCCACCACACGGCACCGCGGGACAGCACGGGGCGCGCATCGCGATCGGCAATACGGTATGTATACGTACGGGAATGCGCGTCAAAGCGTGCAGAAAAGCCTTTACGGGCCCTGTAGACCTCGTTTATGGCGATATCTTTGGGCAGGAGGGCATCCATAGCCCTCAGCCACCTACGGCGCGTCAGAGCAAGCTCAGCGTCCGTTACGGGCACGCTAATGTACTGGGCCACCGCATGCACGCCGGCATCGGTACGACCCGCACACGTCAGATCGATCGGGCGGCGCAGCAGCGTCTCGATAGCGCGGCGCAACTCGCCCGCAACGGTCGTCTGGCCCGGCTGCTCGGCAAATCCGCTATAGGACGAGCCATCATAGGCAACACAGAATACAAGCGTGGCATCGAGCTCAGGAATCGAATTGAAATCAGACGGCGCGGTCATGGGCGCTCCCAACAAACAAGCAACGGTATCGCGACAAAAAAAGAGGGGTACGCGAACGTACCCCTCGAATATAGCCTATGCAGACGGATTGTCTACTCAGCGGTCTCCTCAGCAGGAGCCTCCTCGACGGCCTCGACCTTCTTGGGAGCAGCGGCCTTCTTGGGGGCCGGAGCAGCCTTCTTGGCCTTAGGCGTGCAAGGCTCGGTGACGAGCTCCATGATAACGATGGGAGCGTTGTCGCCCTTGCGGTTGCCGAGCTTCATGATGCGGGTGTAACCGCCGTTGCGGTCCTGCCACATGCCCTGGGCAGCCTTGTCGAAGATCTCGGCAACGAGCTGCTTATCGCCGAGCTTGGCGATGGCCAGACGACGAGAGTGCAGGTCGCCCTTCTTGGCCCAGGTGATGATCGGATCGACGACCGAACGCAGCGCCTTAGCGCGGGTCTCGGTGGTCTTGATGCGGTCGTTCTCGAAGAGGGCCTTGGCCAGGCTCTTCTTCATGGCCTTGGTGTGGCTCGCATCGGTGCCGAGCTTCAGGCCCTTCTTAACGTTGTGACGCATGGTCTAGTTTCTCCTCAAATATGCGAAGCATTAAGCCTTCAGGCTCAGGCCCATGGACTCAAGCTTGTCCTTCACTTCCTCGATCGACTTAACACCGAAGTTACGGATGTTGAGCAGATCGTTCTCCGAGAACTCAACGAGCTGACGGACCGAGTGAATGCTGGCGCGCTTAAGGCAGTTGTAGGAACGGACGGAAAGGTCCAGATCCTCGATCTGCTTGTCCAGCTCGGCGTTGTCGTTGGTGACCTCGGGAGCGAAGATCGAAGCCTCCTCCTCGACCTCGGGGGTCTCGGCAAGGTTCATAAAGGCAGCCATATGCTGGTTGATGATATTGGCAGCCTGGACCACGGCGTCGCGCGGAGCGATGGAGCCGTTGGTCTCGATCTCGAGGACAAGGCGGTCGTAGTCGGTGTGCTGACCGACACGGCAAGCCTCAACGAGCTTGGCGCAACGGGACACCGGCGAGTACAGCGAGTCGACGTGGATCACACCGATGGGATCGTTGTCACGCTTGTTAGCCTCGCCAGAGACATAGCCGCGGCCATAGCCGATGCGCATGCTCATGGTGAGATGGCCGCCCTCGGTGAGCGTAGCGATGTGCTGCTCGGGGTTGACCAGCTCAAACTCGGACGGAATAAAGAAGTCCGCACCGGTGACCTCGCAGGGGCCGTCAACCGAGATGGTGGCGGTCGCCTCGTCGGTCGTGCCGAGAGCCCTGAAGACAAGACCCTTGACATTCAGGACGATGTCGGTGACATCCTCGACCATGTTAGGGATGGTCATGAACTCGTGCTGTGCACCATCGATCTGAATAGCCTCGACGGCGGCACCCTCGAGCGAGGACAGAAGTACGCGACGAAGGGAGTTACCCAGCGTATCGCCGTAGCCACGCTCGAGCGGCTCGACGGAGACACGAGCAGACGTCTCGTTGATCTCTTCGACCTGAACCTGAGGCCTAATGAATTCTGACATGTATTACCTCCAGCCTCAGCAGCCCGGATGGACTACTTAGAGTAGAGCTCGACGATGAGCTGCTCGTTGATATCACCGCTGATCTGCTCACGCGTCGGCAGAGCGAGCACGTTACCAGACAGCTTCTCGATATCGACCTCGAGCCAGCCAGGGACCTCAAAGCGCTCGGAGGAAATCAGAGCCTCCTTGATGGGGAGGAGGTCACGGAACTTCTCGCCGACAGCGACGACGTCGCCGGCCTTGACGCGGTAGGACGGGATGTCCACGCGCTTGCCGTTCACGGTGAAGTGACCGTGACGGACGGACTGACGAGCCTCTTTGCGGGTGCGGGCGAAGCCAAGACGGAAGACGACGTTGTCGAGGCGAGACTCAAGGATGATCATGAGGTTCTCACCGGTGACGCCGTTCATCTTGCGGGCCTTGTTGAAGTAGCCGTGGAACTGCTTCTCCAGAACGCCATAGATGAACTTGACCTTCTGCTTCTCGCGCAGCTGCATGCCGTACTCAGATTCCTTGCGACGGCGCTTGGGCTGACGGATAGATTCCTTCTTGCTGCTGTAACCGAGCTCAGCGGGATCGATCCCGAGCTGACGGCAGCGCTTAAGAACAGGAGTCCTGTCGATTGCCATATTGATACGATCCTTTCAGTTACACGCGGCGACGCTTCTTGGGGCGGCAGCCGTTGTGCGGGATGGGGGTCTTGTCCTGGATGCTCGAGACCTCGAGGCCAGCAGCCTGGAGGGAGCGGATGGCGGTCTCACGACCGGAGCCAGGGCCCTTGACGAAGACGGAAACCTTCTTCATACCGTGCTCCATGGCCTGCTTGGCAGCAGCCTCGGCAGCCATCTGGGCAGCGAACGGCGTGGACTTACGGGAGCCCTTGAAGCCCACCTGGCCAGCCGACTTCCAGGAAATGACGTTGCCCTGGGGATCGGTGATCGAAACGATCGTGTTGTTGAACGTAGAACGAATGTGAGCCTGGCCCACGGAAATGTTCTTACGGTCCGCGCGCTTCAGACGGGCAGCGCGAACGTTCTTCTTAGCAGTAGCCATCTATCTAGCGCTCCTTATTTCTTCTTCTTAGCACCGATCTGACGCTTCGGGCCCTTGCGGGTACGAGCGTTAGTGTGGGTGCGCTGGCCGCGGACCGGGAGGCCCTTGCGGTGACGAAGGCCGCGGTTGCAGCCGATGTCCATAAGGCGCTTGACGTTCTGGTTGCGCTCACGGCGGAGGTCACCCTCAACCATGATCTGGTTCTTATCGATATAATCGCGGATGGCGTTAACCTCATCCTCGGTGAGGTCCTTAACGCGCGTATCCACGTTAACGTTGCACTCGACGCAGATCTTCGTCGCAGTGGTGCGGCCGATGCCGTAAATGTAGGTCAGACCGATCTCAACGCGCTTCTCACGCGGGAGGTCGACACCATTAATACGGGCCAACGTAGTCTCCTCTCTTAACCCTGACGCTGCTTATGACGGGGGTTCTCGCAAATGACGAGGACCTTGCCATGGCGCCTAATGATTTTGCACTTATCGCACATCTTCTTGACCGAAGGACGTACCTTCATCGTTCTTCCTTTCGGTAGCGCTCAAACTACTTCCCTACTATCTACTCGCCCAGCCGCAGGCGTTTAAAACTATGGCTGGTCTTCACACACAATCCGACCGTAGGTTGAGCTAAGCCTGCAGCCGGAAATGGAGTGCGTGTATGCGTGCCGCTATTTGTAGCGATAGGTGATGCGGCCGCGGGTCAGGTCGTACGGGGAAAGCTCCACGACAACCCTGTCACCGGGGAGAATACGGATGTAATTCATTCGGATCTTGCCAGAAATGTTGCACAGAACCGAATGACCGTTCTCGAGCTCGACCTTAAACATGGCGTTGGGCAGCGGTTCCTTTACCGTACCCTCGAGCTCAATTGCGTCTTCCTTCTTCACAAGCAATCATCTTTCTCTAGAAAACGACAGCGATTGAGTATTCTACAATACGCATGCACGTATCGTAGTATCTTCGTAATGGCTCCACAACTAAGCGGAACTTGTTACATTTGAAATGTTAAGGCGTGCATTTGACGCAAGCCCTACATTTCACCGCCCTGCAAGGAACACCAAGCACCCTGGGCATCCGTGGTGAGAATCACCGGACCGTCATTGGTAATGGCGACGGTGTTCTCGTAGTGCGCGGCGGGCAGGTGGTCGTTGGTCGTAACAATCCAACCGTCGGAGCCCGTGCTCACATGGTTGGAACCCATCGTAACCATCGGCTCGATGGCAATGACCATGCCGGCCTGGAGGCGAACGCCCCTCCCCTTCTTTCCATAGTTAGGAACGTTGGGGTCCTCGTGCATCACGCGGCCAATGCCATGACCCACATAGTCGCGAAGCACGCCGTAACCGTGAGACTCGGCGAGAGACTGAACGGCATAACCGACGTCCCCGATATGGTTACCGGGAACAGCCTGCTCGATGGCAGCCTTAAGGCAATCGCGCGTGACCTCGCACAGGGCCTTGGCATCGGGCGTAGGGGTGCCGACGAAAAACGTCCAAGCGTTATCGCCAACCCAACCATCAACAACGGCTCCCGTATCGATGGAGATGATATCGCCATCGCGCAGGATCATATCGGGGTTGGGAATACCGTGGACCACGGCATCGTTGATCGATGCGCAAATGGTTCCGGGGAACCCGCCGTAACCCTTAAAGGCCGGGGTGCCGCCATGCATACGGATAATCTGCTCCGCGAGCTGATCGAGCTCAAAGGTCGAAACACCAGGGCGCACCATGGCTCCAACGTGGCGGAGCGCCATCTTAGATAGCGCTCCTGCCTTCTTCATCTGCTCGATTTGCGTTGCAGACTTAATCTTGATCATAGACCGAGAGCCTCTTTGACATCCCCGTACACGGTCTCGCGAGCCTGGTCACCGTTGACCGACTTGAGCAGACCCTGGCCACGATAGTAGTCGACGAGCGGGCTCGTGGACTTCTCGTAGACGTCGAGACGGTTCTTGATGGTCTCGGGCTTGTCGTCGTCGCGCTGATACATCTCGCCGGCGCACTTGGGGCAGGTAGCATCGGCAGCGGTGCCGGTGTAACCGCAGGCGCGGCAAGTTCGACGCGAAGACAGACGATCGATGATGACCTCGGGGGCCACGTCGACCAGAAGGGCGCAGTCGATCTCACGACCCATGGCGGAGAGCTCGGAATCGAGCGTCACAGCCTGGGCGGTGTTGCGCGGGAAGCCGTCGAGGATGAAGCCCTGCTGGGCGTCATCGGCAGCAAGGCGCTCCTTGACAAGGTCGATCACGAGCTGGTCGGGAACGAGCTCGCCAGCGTCCATGTACTTCTTAGCCTGAATACCAAGCTCGGTGCCACCCTTGACGGCAGCACGCAGCAGGTCGCCCGTGGAAATGTGAGCGACGCCAAACTCGGCGACGAGCTCCTGTGCGACGGTGCCCTTACCGGCACCCGGAGCTCCGAGCAATACGAGGTTCATGAGCAATCCTCCTCTAGCCTATTTAAAGAATCCATCGTAATCATACATCTTGATCTGGCCTTCGAGCTTATCGACCGTGTCGAGCACGACGCCGACCATGATGAGGATGGACGTGCCGCCAAATGCCTGGATCAGATGGTTACCCGTGAAGGAGAAGATGATCGAAGGCACGATGGCGATGAGCGCCAAAAAGACAGCGCTGGGAAGCGTGATCTTGTTGAGCGCGTTCTTGATGTAGGCCGCGGTAGCCCTACCCGGACGCACGCCCGGAATAAAGCCGCCCTGCTTCTTAAGGTTATCGGCCGTGTCATCGGGGTTGAACACCATGGAGGTGTAGAAGTATGCGAAGAACACGATGAGGACAACGTTAAGCACCCAGTTGAGCCAACCGGTCGAAAGCGCGGAGGCAACTGCCTGAATCCAGCCGATGCCGGGGAAGAACACGGCAATCTGAGCCGGGAAGTACAGCAGCGCCGAAGCGAAGATGATCGGCACGACACCCGCGGTGTTGACCTTGATGGGCAGGTAGGTGGTCTGGCCACCCATCATGCGACGGCCCACGACGCGTTTGGCGTAAGAGACCGGGATGCGGCGCTGGCCGCGCTCAAGGAAAACAATCAGCGGGATAACCAGCAGGATGATGGCGCAGATGATCACCATGGTGATGATGCCACCGGCATTGCCCTCGGTGCTGGAGAAGATCGCCTGCGGCAGGCCGGCCATGATGTTCGCAAAGATGATCAGCGACATGCCATTGCCGATACCGCGCTGGGTGATGAGCTCACCAATCCACATGATCAGCATAGCGCCTGCGGTGAGCGTACCGACGATCATGAGGTCGAAGATGATCTCGGGAGCGCCGGCGCCATTGAAGCTGATGCCGAAGCTCTTAAAGAGGAAGAGGTAACCCACGGAGTTGAGGATTGCCAGAGCCAGGGTGAGGTAACGCGAATATTGCGTAATCTTGGTCTGACCGACCTCGCCCTCGCGGGCAAGCTCATGCAGGGAAGGCACGACGGCCTGGAGCATCTGGAGGATGATCGAGCTGGTGATGTAAGGCATGATGCCCAGCGAAAACACCGACACATAGCTCAACGCGCCGCCAGAGAAAAGATTCAGGAGGGCCATAGCACCTGCGGCGACCGAATTGTTATCGGTCGAGAAAAGGCCCAGCATCCCCTGGAAGGGAATGCCGGGCACAGGAACGTGCGCACCAATGCGGTACACGACGAGCATAGCTATGGTAAAAAGAATCTTTTCGCGCAATTCTTTGATGCGGAAAGCATTCTTAAGACCATTTAGCACGGCAGCTCGACCTTTCCGCCAGCGGCCTCGATCTTGGCCTGCGCAGAAGCGCTGACCTTGTCGACCTTGACCGTGAACTTCTTGGTGAGCTCACCATTGCCGAGCACCTTGACGGGCTCGAACTCGCTCTTGGTGATGCGAGCGGCCTTAAGAGCGGCACCGTCGATTACAGCGCCGTCCTCGAACTTACGCTCGAGACGCTCAACGTTAACAGCGGTGTACTCGATACGACGGGGGTTGCGGAAGCCCGGAAGCTTGGGCAGGCGCATAGCCAGCGGAGTCTGGCCACCCTCGAAGCCGGCACCCTTGGTGCCACCAGAGCGGGAACCCTGGCCCTTCTGGCCGCGGCCAGAAGTGGTGCCGTGACCCGAAGAATTGCCACGGCCGACGCGCTTACGGTTCTTGGTGGAACCGGGCGCGGGAGTAAGATCGTGAAGCTGCATTTGCTACTCCTCTACAATCTCGACAAGGTGCTTGACCTTGAAGATCATGCCGCGGACGGACTCGTTGTCAGCAATCTCGCGAACCTCGCGGATCCTGTGGAGACCGAGGGCACGGACAGTACGGACCTGGTCCTGCTTGCAACCGTTGGTGCTGCGGACCTGCTTGATCTTGATGGTGTCAGCCATGCTTAGTTCTCCTTACCGACGAACATCTCGGAGACCGTCAGGCCACGGCGAGCCGCGACGTCCTCAGGGCTGGAGAGCTCCTTGAGGCCCTCGACGGCAGCCTTGATGATGTTGAGGCCGTTGTCGGTACCGAGGGACTTGGACAGGACGTTCTTGATGCCAGCAAGCTCGAAGAGGGGACGCACAGCGCCGCCGGCGATAACGCCGGTACCCTCGACAGCGGGCTTGATGATGATGCGGCCGGCACCAAAGTGGCCGAGAACCTCGTGCGGGATGGTGCCCTGCTCGGTCACCGGCACGTGGAACATGTTCTTCTTGGCATCGAGAGACGCCTTGGAGATGGCCAGGGGCACCTCAGCGGACTTGCCCATGCCAACGCCGACGTTACCCTTGCCGTCGCCAACGACGACGAGAGCGACGAGGCTCATGCGACGACCACCCTTGACGGTCTTCGACACGCGGTTGATGTAAACGACGCGCTCCTCGAACTCGGAGGCCTCGCGCTGCTGCTTCTGATTACGAGCCATGTGCTACATACCTCCTAGAACTCGAGACCGGCGGCACGAGCACCGTCGGCGAGGGCCTTGACGCGGCCATGGTAGATACGGCCACCGCGATCGAAGGCGACCTTGGTGATGCCGGCCTCGATGGCGCGCTTGCCAACGAGCTGACCGACCTTCTCCGCAGCCTCCTTGTTCGAGGTGTGGGTGCCCTTGAACTCGGCCTCGAGGGTCGAGGCAGAGACGAGCGTCAGGCTGGAGCCCTTGCTGTCGTCGATGATCTGGGCATAGATGTTGGCGTTAGTACGGGTCACGCGAAGACGCGGACGCTCGGAGGTACCCGAGACCTTGCCGCGAACACGACGCTGACGACGCTTGAGGCCTTCCAGCTTCGCCTTATGCTTGTTCATACGTAAACTCCTAAAAAGGTTGATCTTGCCAGCACCTGACGGGGTGCTGGTCTTATGCGAGTGAGTCGGTTACGACTACTTGGCGGCCTTACCCAGCTTGCGGCGGATGTGCTCGCCAACGTAGTGGATACCCTTGCCCTTGTAAGGCTCGGGAGGACGATGGCCGCGGATCTCAGCGGCGATCTGACCGACCTGCTGCTTGTTGATACCCTTGACGTTCACGTGGGTGTTGTCGGGAACCTCGAAGGTGATGCCCTCGGGAGCCTCGACGATCACGGGGTGCGAGAAGCCCAGGGAGAACTCGAGGTTCTTGCCCTTCTGCTGCACGCGGTAACCGACGCCGGCGAGCTCGAGCTTCTTCTCGAAGCCCTCGGAAACGCCAACCACCATGTTGTGGATGAGGGCGCGGGTGAGGCCGTGGCGGGCACGGGTCTCACGCTCGTCGTCGGGACGGGAAACGGTGAGGACGTTGTCCTCGACGTTGATAGCGAGCTTCTCAAAGACATCGAGCTCGAGCTGGCCCTTGGGGCCCTTGACGACAACGTTGTTGCCGTTGACTGCCACTTCGACTCCGGCGGGAATCTGGACAGGCTTATTACCGATACGAGACACGGTGATCTCCTTTCCTTCTACCTACCGAGCGAATTACCAGACGTAAGCGATGATCTCGCCGCCGACGTTGTGCTTGCGAGCATCGCGGTCGGTCATGACGCCATGGCTGGTGGAAATGATGGCGGTACCAAGGCCACCGCGGACGCGGGGCATGTCGGCAACGCCGGTGTACTTACGCAGGCCCGGCTTGGAAATGCGGCGGATGCCGTTGATGACCTTAGCCTTCTTGGGACCATACTTAAGCGTGATGTGCAGAGTCTTCTGGGGAACGGTGTCCTCGACATCGTAGCCCTCGATGTAGCCCTCCTCGTGCAGAACACGAGCGATCTCGACGAGCTTCTTGCTGCTCGGCATGGAGACCGTGGCCTTGTTCACAGAGTTAGCGTTACGGATGCGCGTAAGCATATCTGCGATCGGGTCTGTAAGGTTCATACAGATTCTCCTTCGTTCTTGATGAACACGTGCTCTTGGTTCTTCGCCGCCCTTAACGGCAAAGCCTTTTTAGCGCGTTTTCCCTGTTCCAAACTGATGCTTGAAACGCTGGTAGTGACTTACCAGCTGGCCTTCTTAACGCCGGGAAGCTCGCCCTTGAGTGCAAGCTCGCGGAAGCAGACACGGCACAGGCCGAACTTGCGGTACACAGAGTGCGGACGGCCGCAGCGCTGGCAGCGCGTGTACTCACGAGTAGAGAACTTCTGCTTGCGATTGCA
>CATXML010000021.1 GCA_958372035.1 uncultured Collinsella sp.
GAAATTACATTAGAAGAAGACACATTATTTTCCGTTTCCCCTGGCAGCTAATCTGCGAGGTAAATTAAAAGTACAGACATTATATGCACTGAAATATATGACCTTACAGTCGGCCTACAGCCTTATGCACGGGCGGCTAATGTAACAGGAGATATAATTACATTAGTTGCGGATAAAATTACATTATATGGAGTGTCATGATACGGAAAACGAGCGAAATGCCCTCCCTACTTCTGCGCATCATTGCAGACGTCGAGACCGAGGTCGTCGAATACAAGGCAGCAAAGCAGAACTATGACTTCGAGGACATTGGCAGGTATTTCTCCGCCCTCAGCAACGAGGCCAATTTACGCAAGGCAGAGTGCGGATGGCTTTTCTTTGGCATTTCAAACGACCGCAAGATAAAGGGAACCGCCTACCGTAAAGAACCCCAATCGCCAAGTGTCGGCCTGCGACGCCTAAAGCACGAAATCGCCCAATACACCAACAACGGCATGACTTTCGAAGAGATTTACGAGTTTGAGGTTGATGACAAAAGAGTCATTGCTTTCCAGATACCGGCTGGCAGCTTCGCAACGCCAACGACTTGGCACGGAATCCCTTGGTCACGAGAGAATGAGTCCCTCGTAGAGATGCCCAAGTTCAAACTCGACGCCATTTACGGGCAGAGCCGGCCCGACTGGTCGCGCCAGATTGCCTACGAGGCAAACTTCGGTGACCTTGATCCAGATGCAGTTAGCTTTGCATGCTCCAAATTCGTCGAAAAGTTCGGAGAAAGCCAGCCTGCCGTTCGTAGCCTCGACGAAGAATCTATCCTTAGCAAGATGGCGCTTGTGATCCACGGCCACGTGAGCAATGCGGCGCTCGTTCTTCTGGGCAAACCGGAATCGAGTGTCTTTCTGGGTGGCATTGAGCCGCGCATCACTTGGACGCTCTACGCGAGCGACGGCTCCACTATGGCCTATGAACACTTTGAGCCGCCCTTCATTCTGCAGGTCGATCGTATCCTGGGAAAGATAAGAAACGAAAAGTATCGCTTCTTCGACCGCGAAGAGACGCTATTTCCCACCGAAGCGCATCGCTACAGTCCCGAAGTCATTCGAGAACTTCTCCACAACGCTATTGCGCATCAAGATTTCAGGATGTCAGGAAAGATCAATGTCCTTGAGTATGAGGACAAGCTTATATTCAAGAACGAGGGTGCCTTTATCCCCGAGACGATAGAGAACGCGCTCGCGAGCGGCTACAAGCCGCCCTACTACCGTAACCCCCTGCTTTCAAGCGCTATGAACAAAACAGGCATGATGGACCGCAACGCCATAGGCATTCGCAACGTCTTCGACATTCAGCGCAACCGCCTATTACCAATGCCCACCTACGATCTATCTGAGATTGGGCGCGTTGCCGTAACGCTGTACGGTACGGTTCTCAACGAGGACTATTCTCGACTTCTCGCAAGCAATCGAAATCTTGATTTGGTGACAGTGCTGCTGTTGGACCTCGTTCAGAAGGGACTACCCGTCACAAAGGAACAGTCACGTCTGCTTCACGAACAAGGCCTCGTTAGGGGCCGTTACCCCAAACTGACGGTCTCAGCCGAGGTGGCAGCAGCCACCGGTGCCCACAGCGAGTATGTGCGAAACAAGGGCGTAGACAATAGCGTCTTCAAGGAGTTGATCTTGGAGCTCCTGCGCGTGCGCCCATGTTCAAGAGCGGAGATTATCGCAGGGCTGGATCATGCCTTGCCGGCAGACCTTACGGCAAAGCAAAAAGGCGACCATGTAAGCTATCTGCTCCAAAGCCTACGGAAAGCTGGCCGCATCACCAACGCTGGAAGCACTTCGGCAGCTGAGTGGCACATAGTCGAGTGATATGGCTCGCGATTTCGATTCTGCCAAACAGGCACATTCCAAGCCAAGTTCGCAACTAGCCCAGAATGTGCCTGACTACCAGTCGTGATAGGACGCATCCTCCGTCGCCTGGCATCGCGCAGCGTCAGGCAACAGCGCATATGGTTGATCCAACTGAAGTCGACATCCAATCGGGCATTGCAACCTTGCGAGACGGCAGTCTCATACAACAAAAATAGTTCCCTGCCACTCCATGCACGAGCGGCAGGGAGCGCTCATGGCGGATCATTTCTCAAGCTCCACCTTCCTCAACCGTAAAAACGTCCAATGTCTTAGAGGCCGTTTTTACATTTGTTGGCTTCTATTTCTTTAATTAAAAATCATCCTTTACCTGCTGATTCGTGATATTTTGCTTGTCTACATATAGGTGTAGACCTATACTAATTCCTATTATGGCTAAGCTATGTCCTTGGGAGGTGCCATGCCGTCAGAAGCTCAGAAGCGAGCCGATCGTAAGTACAAGCACGACAAGACCCAGCAGTTCTGTCTGCGGTTCTATCCCGCCGAAGAGGAGATTTGGTCATTCCTCTCCGCACAGGAAAACAAGCAGGGATTTCTTAAAGATTTGATTAGCCGCGAGATGGGCGTCGCATCGGGCGGCCCCGCACGCGTTGATACCAACACCAAGGTTGGAAGGACGGAATCGTAATGTCGCAAGTGAGCAAGACTTCGGTCATCCAGCCGGAGACTATACTGGACTTCATCGACGGCGTGACGCAGCGCAGGGACACCCCCGAGGAGCGAGTGCGCCAGGAAATCCTAAAGTCCCTCGTGCGTGAGTACGGTTACAAGAAGGAGCAGATCGGGGTCGAGGAGTCGATCAAGTTCGGCAGCAACCGAAAAGCGGTCGACGTCGCCATCTGGGAGCCGGGAAAAGCGCACACCCAGGAAAACATCCACATCATCGTCGAGTGCAAAGACCCCAAGACCAAGGCCAAAGGCAAAAAAGACGGCGTAGATCAAATGCACTCCTATGCGTCTGCCTGCATGAACTCGACCTATGGCATGTGGACCAACGGCGACGAGTTGCTTACCTTCCGTTACGTGGTGGACGATGCCGGCAAGCGCGGCCCCGAGGCCGTGCCCGATCTGCCACATGCTGGTGGCGAGGTACCCGACGACGCGCCGCGCTTCGACCAGTTGCGCCCCGCCGCCAGTGACTCGCTGCTGTACTCGTTCCGCCGCTGTCACAACTACATCGCCGGAAACCAAGGCATCCAAAAGGCCGAGGCATTCCTTGAACTGCTCAAGATCATCTTCTGCAAAATCCAGGATGAGCGCGACTCCGAGACGCCAACGTTCTACATCACGCCAACCGAGCGCCAGGGCGCCGCGGGTAAGAAGAAGTGCCGCAAGCGCATCGAGGCACTCTTTGGAAACGTCAAGCAGTCGTACGAGACCATCTTCAAGGCCGACGAGCGCATCGCATTAACCGACGATGTGCTCGCCTACATCGTGGCGCAGCTGCAAATGTATTCCCTGCTCGAGAGCGACGTGGACGTTAAGGGCCACGCGTACGAGACAATCGTGGGCTCCAACCTGCGTGGTGACAAGGGCCAGTTCTTCACGCCGCGCAACATGTGCCACATGATGGTGCGGATGGTCGACCCGTCCGAAAACGACGTCATCCTCGACCCCGCCATGGGCACCTGCGGCTTTTTGGTCACGGCCATGAATTACGTGCTTGAGAAGATCAGAGACTCCGTCGAGGTGAGCGGGCGCAGCAAAGCAGCCAAGCAAGAGGCTCTGATCGCGCGCAAGCGCGAGTTCCTGTCCAAGCATATCGTGGGCATCGACTTTGATCCCATCCTAGTGCGTGCCTCCAAGATGAATATGGTTATGAACAACGACGGCACCGGACAGCTGTTCCACGCCAACTCGCTCGAGCCGTTCTCGGGCTTTGAACCCAAACTGCAAAAGGCGCTGCGCCTGGACGCCGCCGACGTTGCGGCAAATAAGGCGCTGCAGCCGGGGCACGGCGTTACGGCGATTATGACCAACCCACCTTTTGGCTCCAAGATTCCTATCGAAGACCCGGCGATTCTGGAATCCTTCGACCTTGGACACACCTGGTCGTGGTCCGAGGAAGATGCCGAGTGGAGCATGGAACCCAAGCTCTTCTCATCTCAGCCGCCCGAGATCCTCTTCATCGAGCGGTGTATCCGCCTGCTTGAGCCCGGCGTGGGTGTGGCGGCGCTCGTCATTCCCAACGGCATCCTGGGCAACCCGGGTCTGGGCTACGTGCGCCAGTGGATTTTGCGCCATGCGCAGATCCTGGGTTCGGTAGACATGCACCCGGATGCGTTCCAACCCAACGTGGGCGTGCAGACATCCGTCCTTGTGCTGAGACGCTGGGACAGTGAGGAAGAGGCATACTGCAAGGACGGTACCTTCCAGGATTACAAGATATTTATGGCCATCTGTGACCACGTAGGGCACGACAAGCGTGGTCAGACCACCTATGTACGCGACGATGACGGCTACCCCATTGTGCAGGAGCAGACCACCGCGGTGACGGGCAACGTGGGCTCCGAAGAGGAGAGCAGCCACACCTCGAAGGAGCGCGTGGTGGACGACGAGACGATGGCGATCGCCGGCGCCTTCTTTGAATGGAGGCGAGACCAATGACGATCGCGCCTTTGGTGAAGAGCGTCCGACTTTCCACCGTGCTGGGCGGCGACGTGAGGCTCGAGGCGTCAACCTACCTGCGCGACGGGTACGGCTTCGTACGCCTTGCCAACCAGTGCGACAACCACAAGAGGCTCGGTGACCTTACCGACATTTGGCAGCCGAGCAGACTGACGGGGTATACCGTGCCGGAAGGCAAAGGGCTACCCTTCTTTACCGCCGGCCAGGTGTTCGAGGACTTTCCCCGAGTGAGGAAGTGGCTCGCCGCGCCTTTCGTGCCCCAGGCTGATTCTAGATTCGTCAATCAGGATTGGCTGCTGCTTTCGCGCTCGGGCGTGGTGGGCAACGTTACCGCCGTGTACCCGCATCACCTGAACAAGGTCATCACGGACGACCTGTTGCGCATCGAGCCGAAGGACCAAGACGAGTACGGCTGGCTCTACGCGTATATGAAGACGGACTTCTTCAAGCAGATCGCACGAGCGTCTCAGTACGGTCACATGATCAAGCACATCGAGGTGGCCCACGCCAACGAGTTTCCGGTCATCATGCCCGATGCGGCCACGCGCAAAGCCATCGGCGACAAAGCTGCCGAGGCTGTGCGCCTGCGCGGCGAGGCCTGGAAGCTGCGGGACGGGGCGTTTAAGCTGTTGGAGAAGGAGGTCGGTATTGCTTGTGAGGCAGAAAGTCCTGCAGGAACATGCGTGGTGAGTTTATCCAAAGTTATTGACAACAGATCGCGCCTTGATGCTGACAGTTATGCCGGCTCTATAAGCGCCGTAGACTCATTGGTTGACGTAATGGAGTATGCGCCACTTGCTGAACTTGTAGAGGACGTCGAAGAGCTTCCTCGCTTCAAGCGGTTTTATGGCGATTCCAACGTTCCCTTTGTGGGTGTGTCCGAGGTCTTTGACGTTAACACTCAACCGACAAAATTTGTTTACGCCAAGCTCATTAAAAACTGGGAGCGTTACATCCTAAAGCCGGGAACTCTCGTCATGGCATGTTCTGGTCAAAAGTACGGCATCCTAGGACGAGCTCTTTTGCTCACGGAGAATCATGAGGGAATGTTTGGCAGCAACCATCTGCTGAGAATCTATCCCGACGTTACAAAGATTCGAACTGGCTACCTGCTTGCTTTTCTGAACAGTCCCACCGTTGGCAGGCCGTCGGTCGTTCGTTGCGCATACGGAACCTCGGTGCCTCAACTTAGCCCTATCGATATCAAAAAAATTCGCGTTCCCCGTCTTGGCGCGGACGTCGAATCTGCCATCGCCGACCTTATGGACAGGAGCGTGAGCACCTCGGCCAAGGCTGACCAACTTGAGAACGAGGCTACCAAGCTGGCACAGGAGCAGGTCGATATCGCCATCGAGAAGGTTGTCTCCAACACCTAGTGAGGCGACCTTTTAACCGCCGTTAAGCCTATAGCCTCAACACAAACAAAATGCAACGCGTATCGTAGTAAGTTGGTTAACGGCATAGTGTGAGAATTCACACTTGGACATTTGATTAACGCTCGCACCCTGTCGGGTTCGAGTCCCAGCACTTTATTGAAAAAAGCACGGCACCGTGATGGTGCCGTGCTTGTGCTCTTAACTGGAGCGGGCAACGGGACTCGAACCCGCGAGTGTCAGCTTGGGAAGCTGATGCCTTACCACTTGGCGATGCCCGCTTGTGTGTTGGCTAGTATAACGCGGTTGTCTTGTTCGATACAAGGGTGGTGATGCTTGTTTTAACTGTGGAGATTCGTTTGAAAATCGCGTCAATTGTGGAGATGAGGACCTTTGACCTCCTGTTCTCCCTATCTTCTACCTGCGCTTTTGCTTGATTGTTGTATTTGAGCTCAATTTGTCAGGAATTGGGCAAGCTTTTGGTCAGGCTCCGGTACTTACCCGCATGAACCTCGGGGGTAGCCTCATCCTACGCGTCGCAGCCTCCCCGTGCGGCGCACGAGGGATAAGGAGCAGCCATGTCCAACGCACCCACGCACTCTGTCCACAGCGCAATCACAACAGGTCCGCTGCTCCTGCTCCTCTTTTTTCTGATCGGCTGCCTGGCCCCAGGGGCCGCACTCGCCGTCGACGGGAGTGACGCCCTTAATTTCCGCACCATAAGCGACGGTTGCGGCCCCTTCGGTGTCGGTAAATACGAGGCACAGGACACTTCGATTTCGTACTGCATGAATCAAGACTGCCCCGGTCCCAGCAAGCCGGGAGGACCATGGCGCACATATAACCAGGGCTGGACTTGGCTCGATGACGAATTTGCCGCCATCGTCTGTCACGGATACCCCTCCAGTACATCCTTTGGCGGCCACAATCTGTCGCCCGATCTCGCCCGTGCCGCCACCCAGATTGCCGTGTGGATGCTCAACGGAACCACGCACCCCGACGGCACCTATTCGTATACAAATAGCAAGGGAGTTGCCAGGAGCGGTAGGTTTTACGAAAACGCCGAAGCCGTAGCGGCTGCACGTTGGCTCTACGACAGCGCTAAGTCCGGATCCATTAAGGCGGCCCCACATCGAGCCAGGCGTTATCACGGCCCGGTCTCGGGCGAGGGTCGACACCAGGACATGCTCTATGTGCTGCCAGCCGTCTCCGTATCTTTCCAAAAACAATCGTCGCAGGCTGACATCACCGCCGGTAACGACACCTACAGACTCGGTGGCGCAACCTTCGATATCTTTGAAAGTGCGGGCGATGCACGCGTCGGCACTATCCAGATGGACGAAAACGGGCGTGCACAAGCAACACTTTTGCCCAATACGGCATATTACCTGGTCGAAACCAAAGCCCCGGCAGGCTATATCCCTCGAGGCGACCGAATAGCCTTCACCACACAAAACAGCGGCGAACATGTCACCGTCAACGAGCAGCCCGGCACCATCACCTTGCGTATTGCAAAAATTGATGCTGCCACGGATGCCGGCGCCCAAGTTGGGGCGTCGCTTGCGGGCGCTGAATTCACCTGCGTCTCGCAATCAACTCCCGGCTGGACTCACACCCTTACGACCGACGAAAACGGGTGGGCGATCCTCAATGACGTTCCTCTGGGCGCCTTTACCATCTACGAATCGAAAGCGCCCGAGGGCTACCTGATTTCAAACGACTGTTGGAGCTACACCGTCGGTGCCGAGCAGCTCGGAGATACGGGCATCGTTGAGCTCGAAAGCCGTATTCCCAACACCCCCATCGCCTTTGACCTTGAAATCTCGAAGTTTAAGGACCATGGCGATAACGATGAGTCCGGCCTTGAGCAGCCGGCGGGAGGCGTCGTTTTTGAAGTTGTCAGCAATAGCTCCCAACAAGTCGTCGGCACGTTGACCACAAACGTTTACGGCTTTGCCTCCACCAAAGACCAGCCCGAAGCGTGGTTTGGAGCAGGCAAGCGACCCGCCGGCGCTCACGGTGCCATTCCCTACGACCGCGCGGGCTACACCGTTCGCGAGGTCGTAGAAACGGTCCCTGAAGGATTTAAGCAAGCAGGGGAATGGACCATCACGGCGGAGCAGACCGCAGACGGCGCCGAGCTTCAGTACATCATTGACAACCACGCCCTATCGACACACCTTCAAATCGTAAAGCGCGATGCTCAGACCGGCGGCACCGTACCACTTGCCGGCTTTACGTTCCAGCTGCTCGACAGCCACCACGAGCCCGTCTCGCAAACATGTTGGTATCCGGCCCACAATGTAATGAATACCTTCACAACCGATACAACCGGCGCCGTCACGCTGCCCGAATCACTTAATCCCGGAACATACTACGTGCACGAGACATCGGCCAAGGAACCGTATCTGTGCGGAGAAGACCTGGAGATAACGATTCCCGCCGACAGAAATCTGACACCGGTCGCCGTCGCCTCGTTCTATGACGACGTCGCAACCGGAAGCATCGAAATCATTAAGACGGATGCTGTAGATGGGCGCACCCTCGCTGGAGCCACGTTTGACATCCGCGCTAGCGGCGACATCGTGCGAACCGACGACAGCATCGTCGCCCTGGATGGCGAAACCGTCGCCACCGTTACAACCGACGAACGGGGGTATGCGCGAGTCGACCATCTTTCGCTGGGATGCGGTACCGCCACCTACGAGGTCGTCGAGACACAAGCGCCCGAAGGCTATCTGCTCAACCCAACCCCACATACTGTGAAGTTGTCGTACGCTGACCAGCAAACGCCCGTGATCGAAATGCACCTTGACGTTTCCAACGACTACACCAAGATCGATGTCTCCAAAGTCGACGCATGCGGAGGCCAGAAAGTGACAGGCGCCGAGCTTGTCCTCTGCGACTCCAATGGCAACGAAATCGATTCTTGGACTTCATCCGGCAAACCGCATCACATTGAGCACCTTTCACCCGGCACCTACACCCTGCGCGAAACGATGTCTCCGCGTACCTACGACCTTGCCGAAGAGATAACGTTTGAAGTAAAGGCCACGGGAGAAGTTCAAACCACAGCCATGAAGGATACCCCCATCGAGATCAGGGGAAGCGTCGATAAGCGCCAAGAGATTGCACAGCCAGTCACAAGCAAACTCGTTGCCAACGGCGACGGAAAAAACCGAGCCAAAGCACGGGCCAATACGCAAGGCGCCTTCTCCTATACCATCGACGCCAAAAATGAGTCGAGCACCTGGGTCGACGAGTTGACCATCACCGACGACCTTGAGTGCGCCAAAGATGGCGCAGCGAAACTTGTTGCCGTTGAAACCCCTATTGCGGTCGGTGATCTAAACGGGCTGTGCAACGTGTGGTATCGAACGTCACCGGCAGGAACAAGCGATACGGAAAAGCAGGTCAATGCAACGCTTGACGACGGGCACAGCAATCCTTGGCTCGAAACGGAAGAGGTTACAAAGCTGCTGGGCGACGATGTGCGTCTCGTCGATTACGACGGGTGGCACCTATGGAAAGCGGATATCCCGACGGCAGAGTCCGTCACGCTCGATACGAAAGATATCGATCTTACAGACGACGCCGTCATCACGGGCATCCGTTTTGAATACGGTGCGGTAGCCGCCGACTTTACGACCAGAACCGAGGCGGGCTCTTGGACCCGGGATGACCTTAAAGACGAACACGACGATCTTGACGATGCCAAGGCGGCCCTTAACTCGGATGCCCGAGGCGCAATCGTGCATATGCAGGCAACGTCATCCTATACGCCCCAAACCGCACTTGCCAACAGTGCACGCGTCGATCTTTGCCGCAACGGCGGTGGCGATAAACTCGAGGCGCATGATGAGGACCGCGTCATCCAACGATGTGTCCTGCCTCAGAACCTGCCGACAACGGGATCTGTTCCCATCGCCGCATGTATCACCGCGCTCCTGACCTCAGGCACTGCAGCCATATGGTTCGCTCGCCTTAGATCAGCCACAAGGAAGCGCTAGCACGATGAAAAAGCGGGCGAGCCAGTCTCCCGGCTCGTCCGCTTTACGCATAAACGATGAATCGGCTATTCAGCAGATGACGAACCGCCATCGATGGCTGCCTGATCGGACTCGGAAATACCGTCGGCACCCAAACTTTGCTCTTGCTCCACCTCTTCGTTCATTGTTGTCTCGGGCGTCGAGCCCTTAACGCCAACGACATACGCGGCCCCAAAGCCCAATGCGATTGCGATCAGGGTCAAGATCAGATAGATGGGCCAATGGCGCTTGATGTACGAAAACACGCTGACTCCTTAGCGGATCTGTCTACGAACGACGAATGACCTCGGTCACGACCTCGGACACCGTAGCGATATTGGTCGGGTTGACGTTGTACGGCAGGTCATCCTCGGTGCGAGCGCAGGCAAGGCGCGGGCCGTCCACACCGGCGATCGTAAGGGCGCGACGGCTCGCCTCGAGCGCTGCGGATGCATCGGTTTTTGCATAGGGCATCTCGAACGCACCGCAATCGACGTGGAACGACTTGCACACCTTGCTGACAAGATTCATGATGCGGCGATCGCCCTTAAACAGCTGCTGCTCGCCCTCGACCGTTACCACCGAAAGCCTGCCGGCACCGATAGACTCGAGGTTGATGAAGAACACACCGCGGAGCTTGTCACGATGCGAGGCCAAAAACGCCCTCATGCCGGCGCCGTCGCAATCGGACGCGCCCGTTGCGACGAACCAGATATCGTGGCCGAGCAGCTCATCGTCACCCATGGAGGCAACGGCCGAGAGCATATCCTCGGCAGAAGCACCATCGGAGGAGGTGGCGCCGCCCTTCCAACCGTCGTCGTCATCCTCGAAGTTATCCCACGAGCCAATGCCGCGGCCAGACTTCTTGGCATCGTAATCGTCCTCGACGCCCAGCCAGTCGCTCATGCTGTCCTGCTCGCTCTTCTTTTTGCGACCGAACAAGCCACCCAGGCCACGCTTCTGCGGCTTGGCGCCCGTCGAAGCAGGAGCCGAGATGGTCTCGAGCGGCTGCGCGCCCGAGGAAATGGGCATGGGGGTCGCGACCGGTGCCGATGTGGGCTCGGGGCCCTGCGCCGTCGCAAAGGGATCATTTGTCTGCGCCGAAGGATCGGGAAGATCGAACAGCGACGTGCGGGACGCGACGTTGGCCTGTTGCATCGAAGGCAGCGACGGATCGGGAACCGAGGCCAGCGGCGACGAAGAGGGTGCAGGCGCGGAGGCCGGATCGGGAATATTCATCTGCTGGCGCGGAGGCACCTGAGACGAAATCTGCGCCATGAGGGAGTCAACCGTCTCGTCCTGCGTGGGAGCGACATTGGCCACCGTAGCGCCGGGGTCGCTCGGCGCGGGCATGGTAAAGATCTGCGTAGAATAAGGCCTGGACACATCCGTCTTGGGAGCCTCGTCAACCGCAGGGGTCTCCCGCTCCATAGCAGGAGCCTCGACCTGCTCGGGTGCGCTGGCCTCAACGGAATCGGCCTCGTCGGCAACCGAATCATCGGCGGCGTCCTGGGCATCATCGGAGATGGGAAGGGGCTCGGCAATTGCGGTGCCCTGCTTCTCAAACGTCATCGTGGCATCAAATGACATGGTGCTATCAACCGGCTGCTGCGCACCAAAGGACGTCGTGGCGTCGGCGACATCGACAGGCTCCGACTGCTCGGCCTCGCTCTGCTCGAACTCCTGTGCCGCACGCTCACGCTCGGCCTCGGCGGCCTGCTGCTGGGCGATGGCCTCCCGCTCGGCGGCCTCGCGGGCAGCGGCGCGCTTTTCCTCAAAGTCGTCGACGAACTTCTTTCCCTTCGCAAAGGCACCCTTAAAGAAGCTAGAAGCGCTGGCACCAATCGAGGAGAACGCGGAAGCGATATCGGCATGGGGCGTTGTCGAGGGAATCTCGGCCGAGAAATCGGTGTCGCTCTCATAGGACACGCGCTGCGGATACTCGTCATAGTCTTCATCGGCGGTCTCGTCTTCAACCTGTGCCGGAGCGGCAGGCGCCAGAATATCAAGACCAGCTGCAGAATCGGGCGCGGGCTTTACGTCAGACTCCGCGGCAGCAACAGGGGCAGCGACCGGCTCAGCGGGAGCAACAGCCGTATTGGCTGCGGGCGCAGACTCCTGTGCAACGGGAGCAGGCTCCGGCTCAAACGTCGGCTCCTCGCCCTCTTCGTAATCAAGCGTGCAGGACTCGGGAAGCATGCCGAGCGCACGGATGGCATCCGAACCAAAGCGGATATTGCCGGCGGCATTGCGAT
>CATXML010000022.1 GCA_958372035.1 uncultured Collinsella sp.
GAGCTTGCGTGTTTCGGGGCGAAAGCCGCGCAGGTTGCAGCTAAAGATGGCGTGGCCGCCCTGTGCGAGCAGGCGCGATACGCCGGCCAAAAGCTCAACATGGTCGCGCTGAACATCCCAGGTGCGGCGGCCCATCTTGGACGAGTTCGAAAACGTGGGCGGGTCGACAAAGATCAGGTCCCAGCGGTTGCGCGTCTGGCGCTGGTCGCGAATCCAGGCGAGCACGTCGTCGCGCACAAAGTGATGCTGCGGCCCCACAAAGCCATTCTGGCGCATGTTGCGCTCGGCCCAGTCCAGATAGGTGTTGGAGAGGTCGACCGTCACGGTCTCCTCGACGCCGCCGTCTGCCGCATAGCAGGTGGCGGTGCCGGTGTAGGCAAACAGGTTGAGGAAGCGACGCGCATGCTTGGCGTGCTCGCGCACCAGGTTGCGCGTGACGCGGTGATCCAGGAAGATGCCCACATCCAGATAGTCGTCAAAGTTGACGGCAAAGGTGAGCCCGCCCTCCTCGATGAGCGGCAGGCGACGGCGCGCGATATTGGCGCGCTCGCCCGAGCCGCCCTTGCCGGCGCCCTGCTTGCCGTACTGCGAGCCGCCGCGCGAACGCATGCGGGCCTTGGCGTGCACGTGTTCGGCCGGAACATCCAGGATGCGCGGCGCGATGGCCAAGATGTCGAGCATGCGGGCCTGGGCCAGTGCGGGGTCGATGGTCTTGGGCGCGGCGTATTCGGCGATGACGAGCCAGCGGCCCGGCGTCTGCGGGCAGCCCTCGTACAGATCGATGGCGGCGGAGTAATCGGGCAGGTCGGCATCGTAGACGCGGTAGCAGCTCACGCCCTCGCGCTTTGCCCACTTGCGACGCAGGCGGGCGTTTTTGCGCAGGCGGTTGGCGAACTGCTCCGACTCGGGGATGAGCACGGGCAGCGGCTTGCCGTCGCCCAGGTCGAGCATGGCGGCAGGCTCGGGCATGGGGATATTGGCGGCTTCGTCTTGGGCATCCGCGGTCTGCTCCTCGGCATTCGCACTGGTCGCAGCTTCGAATGCCGCGGCGGCGTGGTCGAGAGAAGGCCAGACTTCGACGGTCGCCTCTTCGTTGTTGGGCATGACGGCGATGGAGCGCTCGGGCTCGGCGTGGAGCGCGCGGGCCAGCAATCCGTCGCGGGTGAGTGCGGCGACCGGTGCCGCGGCAAGCTCGGGCGGGCGGCGCAGCTCGCCGACCAGCGTCATGGCATCGTGCATGAGCGAAAGCGGCGTCTCGGTCGTATCCGCGACCACGGCGGCGCCGGCGACAGCGCCTGCATGGTCCAACACGGTGGCTGGCTTGGCAGCGCAAAAGTCGACAAAACGCTTGTAGCCGGCGCACTTGACCATGCGCTCGGCAGTCTTGCGGGCGGCGGGGTCGATGTCTACGGCCACGATGCGCGCCTGTCGCTCGCGTGCTGCCGTCTCGCGCTCGCGCGCCTCGGCAAGCAGTTGCTTCCACAGGGCGGCGTCGTGCAGCTGCCAGCCCTCAAAGCCCCAGTGCTCGCGTGCGGTACCCGGGGCGCGGTCGGTCAGAATGTTCACGGCCTCCAACAGCAGACCGCCGCCGGCGCATGAGGCGTCGATCAGCGTGGGCAGGGCTTCGTTTTCGTAGTCGTCGGCCGTCAGCTCGCGCTCACATAGCGCGGTCCAGCCGACCTGCGCCAGCACCAGGGCGGCGTAGTCGGGGCGCAGCACGTGCGCGCCCTCGCCGGCGCGGGTCGCTGCGGGCGGCAGGCGTTTGAACAGCGGGTCGCCCGAAAGGTCCAGGCTGATGCTCGCGCGGCGCTGACGCAGCGAAAGCATCAGGTGAACGTCGGGGTCGGCGGCGTCGACATCGGCGCGACGGCCCGTGGTCTCGGCCAGACGGTCGCACAGCGCGTCCTTGGCGCGCAAAGCCGAGAAGCGCGTGTTGCGCAGCTGCTCGGTCACGCCGCGGGCGGTGATGGCGATGGTGGCGCCGGGGCGGATGATGGTCTCCCAGGCGATGTCGTAAACGCTGTCGTACAGCTCGTCGGCATCCTGCGCCTCAAAGCGCCCAAGCACCACAAACACGCGGCTGGCCAGGCGCGACCACAGGCAGGCACGGTAGCCTTCTTCGAGCTCGCCCTCAAACGTAGCGCGGCCCTTCAGGCGGCGGACATGCGAAAGCCCGAGCCACTTGAGCTCGTCGGCGAGTGCGGATTCAAAGCCCTCGGGGCAGCTTGCGTAAAATTCCATGGGTGACCTCTCTGGTTGCGTCGCTCCATTATATGATGGATGCTTCGTTTGCTCTCGCCCCCGAAAGGAACCCATATGATTGATGCGTGCCCCGAATCCGCCGTGCTCTTTTTTGACGTGGACGGCACGCTGACGTCGTTCGATCCCGACGATATGACCGATAAGGACTTTTCGGCGGTTCGCCCTTCGCAGACGGTGATCGAGGCGTTTCATCGTCTGCGCGACGCAGGGCACAAGGCGTTTATCTGCACGGGTCGTCCCCTGTGGCTCATCGCGGACAGCTTGCGTGCGCTCGACCCCGCGGGCGTCGTTGCCATGGCGGGCGCCACGCTCGAGGTCGAGGGCCGCGTGGTGCATGAGGACTGCTTTGACGAAGACATTGTTGCGGAGCTTGCGCGCCGCATTGCCGCGGCGGGGTTCGAGGCTTTTTTCGAGGCCAACGCTGCGACCTTTGCGCTGGAGCCCGCGGGCGTTGAACAGTCGTCTTTGATCGGCACCTCTGTGGTGCATAGCGCCGAGGAAATGCGGATCGATGGTCGTCTGCGCGTGGGCAAGGTATGCCTTAATGCGCCCAGTCTGGCTCGCGTTGCCAACGACGACGGCTTTATCGATCGCGAGTTTGAGCTGTGCAATACCGGCGGCCAGAACCGCGAGCTGAGCCCCAAGGGTATCGACAAGGGCGTGGGCGTGGCGCGAGCGCTGGAGTACCTGGGCCGCGAGGGAAATGCGCGCACCTTTGGCTTTGGCGATTCGGGCAACGATCTGGGCATGCTCGCTGCGGTCGAGACGGCTGTCGCCATGGGCAACGCCATGCCCGAAGTCAAGGCGCTCGCCGACTACGTGACCGACGATGTCGCACACGACGGCACCGTCACAGCGATGCAGCATTTCGGCCTCATCTAATGAATCTCGCCTTCTGACGTTTGCTCAAACTGCGACTCTTTGCTTTTGCATGCTCAATCGATTTATCAATCCAAACGCTGAGGTGTTTATACCGTTCGCCGAGAAGATAAAAACCCGCAGCTCACGCCTTGATAAACATAGGTAAAGTGTTTAGCAGTTTATCGGCCGTATGCTAACGAAAGGAATCAGGCAGATGGCAATCAAGGTGTTCGCTGACGGTGCAAACCTCGAGGGCATGCTCGACATGTACGAGAACGGCAACGTTCAGGGTTTCACGACCAACCCGTCCCTTATGAAGAAGGGTGGCGTGACGGACTATCGCGCGTTTGCCAAGGAGGTCCTGGCCCACATCATCGATGTGTCCGTCTCGTTTGAGGTCTTTGCCGATGACGTCGAGACCATGGAGGTCGAGGCGCGCGAGATTGCTACCTGGGCAGATAACGTCTACGTCAAGATTCCGTGCGTGACCACCAAGGGCGAGTCCACTGCCGAGCTGGTGCGCAAGCTTTCTGCCGACGGCATCAAGGTCAACGTCACCACCATCTTTACCCCCGAACAGGTCGACGAGATGGTCGAGGCCGTTGACGCCGAGACGCCGTCCATCATCTCGCTCTTTGCCGGTCGTATCGCTGACACCGGCGTCGATCCCATTCCGTTTATGACGGAGTCGGTGAAGAAGGCCGCCGCCAAGCCCAACTGCGAGGTCCTGTGGGCGTCCACGCGTGAGCTTATCAATATTTACCAGGCGGAAGGATGCGGTTGCCAGATCATCACGGTGCCCAACAGCATCCTGGCCAAGCGTAAGAACATCGGCCGTGACCCGTACGAGGTCTCGCTCGATACCGTGCGCGGTTTTGCCAAGGATATCGCCTCGCTCGGTTTCCATATCCTGCCGTAACGCGAACGCTGGCTACATCGCGGGTTGTTGCCCCGGCCTTTCCTTTCCCTATCGCTCACGCGCTTCGCGAGGGTCGCGCTAGGCAAAGGAAAGGCCGGGGCTGCCGACACGAACTTGCCGGTAGGTTGGTGATAGGCTTCCATATCCTGCCGTGGACAAAGGTACCCCCGCCTGCGCCGTGCAAAATTGAGAGTATTCAGCAAGGTAAAGGCTTTTACCAGCTGGGTGAAGCATGGAACAGCCCCCGTTTTGGCTCTGATGACGCTAAAACGGGGGCTGTTTCTTGCTTTTTCGTCTCTGAGGGGCATCCGGAACGGTGGAATTTGCAGAATACTCGCGATTTTGCACGTCGCGAGAGGGGGTACCTCTGCTTTGGCGGTTTACTTTTCCTGCACCATGGTGAGTGAGATCTTCTTGCGGTCGCGATCGACCTTTTCGACCCACACCTTTACCGTGTCGCCGACGCGCACCACGTCGCTCGGGTGCTTGACGAAGCGGTTGGCCAGCTTGGAGATGTGCACGAGGCCATCCTGGTGCACGCCCACGTCGACAAAGGCGCCAAAGTCGACGACGTTGCGCACCGTGCCCTTGAGTTCCATGCCGGGTTCCAAGTCGTCAATGGAAAGCGCCGAGCGGCTAAAGACCACCTCGGGCGCGTCGTCGCGCGGGTCGCGGCCGGGCTTCTTGAGCTCGTTGACAATGTCGATGAGCGTCAGGGTGCCGCAGTCCAGATCGCTTGCCAGCGCCGAGATGCTGCCCAGGCGGCGCTCAATGTCGGGCACGCCGCCGCGGCTGAGCTCGCTTGCCGCAACGCCGGCGCGCTCCAGGACGGCCGTCGCCACCTCGTAGCTCTCGGGGTGGACGCTTGTCGCGTCAAGCGGGTTCTTGCCGCCACTGATGCGCAGGAAGCCCGCGGCGTTGAGATATGCCTTGGGTCCCAGCTTGGGGACCTTCTTGAGCTGGCGTCGATCGGTAAAAGCACCGTTTTCCTCGCGGTAAGCCACGATGTTTTTGGCCACGCTCGGCGTGATGCCAGATACGTATCCCAGCAGACTTGCGCTCGCGGTGTTCACGTCGACGCCCACGCGGTTGACGACGTCCTCCACCACGTGGCCCAGCGTGCGCGAGAGCTCGGCCTGGTCAAGGTCGTGCTGGTACTGGCCCACGCCGATGGACTGGGGTGGAATCTTGACGAGCTCTGCCAGCGGGTCTTGCAAGCGGCGGCCCAGGCTCATGGCGCCACGCACGGTGACGTCCAAGTCGGGATACTCCTGGCTGGCGAGCTCGGAGGCGGAGTACACCGATGCGCCGGCCTCGTTGACGATGGTGTATCGCAGCCCGGGCGCCTGCTCGGCAATGAACTCCGAGACGACTTCCTCGGTCTCGCGGCTGGCGGTGCCGTTGCCGATGACGATGGTGTTGACGCCGTCTTTCTTGACGAGGCGGGCGAGCTCGCGCTTAGTGCCGGCGACGTCGTGGCGCGGCTTGGTGGGGTAGACCACGCCGTGGTCGAGCAGCTTGCCGGTCTCGTCCATGACGGCGACCTTGCAGCCGGTGCGGTAGCCCGGATCGAGCGCGAGCACGCGGGCGCCGCGCACGGGGCGTGCCGAGAGCAGGCCTTCGAGATTCTTGGCAAAGACGTTGATGGCCTCGGTCTGGGCGCGGACGGTGAGTTTGGCGCGTGCCTCGCGCTCCAGCGAGGGGGCCATGAGGCGCTTGTAACCGTCAGCGATAGCGGCGTCAAAGACGGGCGCAAAGACGCCCTGGCGACGGGGCCAGCGGCTGCCGAGGCGCGCCGTGGCAGCGACGCCGTCGACATTCACGCGCACGCGGAGCTTGCCCTCGCGCTCACCGCGGTCGATAGCCAGCACGCGGTGGTTAGGAATACGGCGCAGCGGCTCATCATAGCTGTAGTACGGCTCGTAGGGGGTCTTCTCGGCGGGGTCGGTGGCCTCGACGACGATGTCGGCGGTGTTTTGCGTAAAGGCGCGTAGGTCGGCGACGTTCTCGGGGTCCTCGGCCACCGTCTCGGCCACGATGTCGGCGGCGCCGGCGAGCGCCTTCTCGGGCGTGTCAAAGTCAGCCCCCTCGTTGACGTATGCCGCGGCGGCGTCGAGTGCGCTGCCCTTGGCCGAGGCCTGCATGATGATCATGTTGGCGAGTGGCTCAAGGCCTGCCTCGCGAGCCTTCTGCGCGCGGGTCATGCGCTTTTTGCGGTAGGGCTTGTAGAGGTCCTCGACACGTTGGAGCTGCGTGGCCTCGCGAATCTGCTGCTCGAGCTCGGGCGTGAGTTTGCCCTGGGCATCGATGAGCAGGATAACGTCCTCTTTGCGCTGCTCAAGATTGCGCAGGTAGGACAGGCGCTCGTCGAGTGCGCGCAGGGCGACGTCGTCCATGCCGCCCGTGGCTTCCTTGCGGTAGCGCGAGATAAAGGGGATGGTGTTGCCCTCGTCGATGAGCTTGACGGCCGCCTCGACATTGGCGGCCTTAAGGTTGAGCTCGCGGGCGAGCTGGGCGATAAGATCCATGAAACTCCTTGCGTTTGAGGTGCGTTTGCGGCACAGGGCTACCAAGGATACCACCCGTCCCAAAAGACTGTTTTGGGGCCGCGCCATGAAAACGGCCTATCTACTACGTTTGAACCGTATGGGTCGACCATCCCCGGTTTTCCGAGAACGCGCAACCTGTCTACCTGCGGTTTTTATTTCTCGAAATTTGGCATGGTTGAGGGCAATCGGTTAAACGTAGTAGATAGGCCCATTTCGTGGCGAACGAATCAATCTGAGGTACAAAATGGCTCCTGCTCCAGAAAAATCGTCGGCAAGGTAGCAAAATGCCCCGCGGGCAGGAGGCTGCTCGCGGGGCAAAGAAGAGGGGCTTATTTGTGACGGACCGAGGGACTCGGCATGGGGTTTCTGCCGCGGCCGCTCTTAAGGCATTACAGCTCGACGAGCTGGCCGGTCTCGGCGGCCTCCTTGATGGCGTTAAGCAGCGTGAGCGTCTTAACGTTGTCGGCGGGGGTCACGACGGGCTCGACCTCGCGGCGGACGACCTTCACAAAGTGCTTGAGCTGCATCTTGTGCGGCAGTGCCGGGTCGACGGCCGGAATCTCCATCTGCAGCGGCTTGTGCCAGTTGGAGGCGCCGTCGTAGGAGAACTGGTGCAGGCGGGGCAGCGACAGGGCGCCCTTGGTGCCACCGATAAAGTAGGCATCGGCGTCGAAGGGGCGGTACTGCGGGTCCTCGCGAGCAGTCGCCTCCCAGTTCCAGGGGCTGGCGGTGGCGTCGGAGATGGTCATGCTCGCGAGCGCGCCATCGGCAAAGCGAACGTTGACCACGGCGGAGTCCTCGGTCTCAAAACCGCGGGCGGCGCTGGACTGCATACCCTGGACGGCAACGGGCTCGCCCAGCAGATAGCGGAGCAGGTCGACGTCGTGAACCAGGTTAACCAGGATCGGGCCGGCACCCTTCTTGCGGCGCCACTCGACATCGAAGTACTCGTCGTTCTTATAGATCATATAGTGGAAGCTCGACACGGTGAGCTTGCCCAGCTCGCCGGACTCGATGATCTCCTTGGCCTTGTTCACAAACGGGTTGTGGCGACGGTGCTGGCCCACGAGCACGGGCACGCCGGCGGTCTCGGCCTCGGCGGCGAAGGCCTGGGCATCCTCGAGATCGTTGGAGATCGGCTTTTCGACCAGCGGCACGATGTTGCGCTTCACAGCCTCGCGGGCAACGCCCAGGTGCAGGTCGTTGGGGGTGGCGATAATGACGGCCTCGGGCTTGACCTCGTCCATCATCTGGGCAGGATCGGTGTAAAACGGCACGCCGGCGGACTCGGCCGTGGCGCGGGCGCCCTCAAAGGCGTCGGCGATGGCGACGAGCTCGGCCTCGGGCTCCTCGGTGACAAAGCGGATGTGGTTGCGGCCCATGGCGCCGGCGCCGATAACGGCAATGCGGACGGGGTTGAGCTCAGACATTTCGACTCCTTAATAATTGGTGGCTGCCGAATGTGACAAAGGGGCTGTCCCTTTGTCACATCGATACGACTAAGCGGACTTCTTCTTGCTGTCGGAGACCATCATATAGACGGTGAGCACGACGGCGGTGGCGGCGATCACGATGGCGCCGTAGAAGGACTGCTGGTAGGCGGCGCTGCCGGCCTCGGCGTGATACAGCACGGCGGTGATGGGCTGGCTGATCCAGGTGGAAGCGGCATAGCCCAGGAACATGATGCCGTAGTTGACGCCGATGTTGCTGGTGCCAAAGGCGCCACCAGTGAGCGGCGGGTAGATGACGAGCAGGGCGCCAAAGCTAAAGCCGAGCAGGGCGAGTGCCACAAAGAACATGCTCTGCGTAAAGCTCATCGACATGATGACGAGCGCGACGATGGTGACGACAAGGCTGATGAGCAGCGACTTATAGGCGCCGAGCTTGTCGATGATCTGACCAAAGGACAGGCGACCGACCAGGTTGGCGCAGGTGTTGACGGAGACCACCACGCCGCCGAGGGCGACAGCTGCGGCGCTCGTGGGGTCGGCGAAGAGCTGGACGGCGGCGATGGAGGCAACCTTGCCCACGAGCAGGGTACCCGCGGTGGCGGCAAAGGCGAAGGTGACGATGAGGACCCAGAAGCGCGGGGTCTTGACCATCTCGCCCGGAGTGAGGTCACCGAAGGTGCCGGCGTGCGCTCCGCCCTTGGGGGCCTCGAAGCCCTCGGGCAGCCAGCCGGCCTCGGGGGCCTTCAGGAACAGGGCGGAGGCGGCGATCGTCACAAAGAAGATGACGCCGAGTGCCTTGAGGGCGCCAAAGATGCCCAGGCTCGGGATGAGCAGTGAGGCGAGCACCGGGGACAGCACGGCGGGGCCGGCGGTCGAAGCGGCAAGGGTGATGCCGGAGGCGAGACCCTTCTTGTCGATGAACCACTTTTGGCCGGTGGTGAGCGCGGGGTTGTAACCCAGACCGTTGCCGATGGCGGCGACGAGCGAGAACCACAGGTAGAACTGCCACGGCTCGGTGACGGTGCCGGACATGAACCAGCCCACGCCGTAGCACACGGCGGCGGCGATCACGACGTTGCGGGGGCCGATCTTGTCGGAGATACGGCCGGCGAAGATGCCCGTCACGGCCATGATGGTCTGGAAGACCGGGAAAGCCCAGGTAAGTGCGCTGGACCACTCGGGGTAGACGGCGAGCAGATTCTTGGACACGACGGAGTACAGCGCGATGGAGCTGATGAAGAACATGGTGACGCACGCGGCAGAAAGCACGACGGCGCGACCCTTATTGGAGTTGGTGGAAGCCATTGGACTCTTTCTAATCGATACGGGGGAGGGAGGGGCGCGTCCGCGGGGCCTCCCAGTCGGGCTGGTTTACTGATCGGTCGGCTTTGCGACGCCGGACTCGTCGGACCAAAGCTCGACACCCTTGTTCTTAAGGTAGTTGTCGGCGTATGCGCGACGGCCGCCGGGCTTGGCGGTGAGGTCGCCCATCATATTGGAGAAGCCGCCGTCGACCTTGATGGCGTCGCCGGTGGTAAAGTCCGAGCGCGTGGACGCCAGGAACATGACGGCGTTGGCGATATCGCTGACCTCGCCGATGCGGCGCGTGGCGATCAGGCGGCTGCGGCTCTTCTCGACCTCGGGGTCGGCGTAGAAGTTGGCCGACATCGGGGTCTTAACGAAGCAGGGCTCGACGCAGTTGGAGCGCACGCCGTAGGGGCCCCACTCGGCGGCGAGCATCTTGGACATCATGTTGACGCCGGCCTTGGTGGAGCTGTACACGCCCGAGAACGTCTCGGGGGAGTGGCTGGCGACGGTCGAGATGTGCACCAGGCGGCCCTGGCCGGCCTTGATCATCTCGCGACCAAAGCGCTGCGAGGTGATGAAGTAGCCGGTGAGGTTGACGTTGATGACCTCGTTCCAGTCGGAGAGCGGCAGGTCCTCCATGGCGGCGAAGCGCAGGATACCGGCGGTGTTGACGAGGACGTCGACACGGCCGAAGTTGGCGATGGTGGCATCGACGGCGGCCTGAACCTCGGCCTCGTCGGTGGCGTTCATCTTGTAGCCCTCGGCGTGGATGCCAAACTCAGCGGCGAGGTCAGCGGCTGCGGCCTTGACCTTTTCCTCGTCCAGATCGAGCAGGACGACGTTGGCGCCGTTGCGGGCGAACTCGCGGCAAATCTCGACGCCCATACCGCCGAGTGCGCCGGTCACGGCGCAGACATCGCCCTCGAGCTTAAGCCAGTTGCTCATAGGAACTTCCCTTCTTGTGCCTCCCGGTGGGTCGCTCCCATTAACCGACCCACGTGGTTTTCGCTGGTTATCGTATGCTTAGCGTTCGCGCAGGTGAATTGCATATTTGTTAGAATGACGTTAACCGTAGGTTTACACTGTACATTGAGGTTTGTTCTCAATTGAGCGCGTGACCTGCGAAAACGACCCCCTGCGGTGCTGTGGGCCCGCGCGTGCGAAAACGGGAGATTGACGTGTACGATCGACGACTTGACGCTATTTCGGCCGCCGCGGAGCTGGGAAGTTTCTCGCGTGCCGCGGCAAAGCTGCGCGTGTCGACGCCGGCACTCGTCAAGCAGGTTTCGGGCTTCGAGGCCGAGTTCGGCATCACGCTGTTCGAGCGCTCGCATTCGGGCGTCAAGGTGACGCCGGCGGGTGCTCTGCTGGTGGACGACGCGCGCTCGATCATGCGCCAGTCCGAGGACGCACTGCGTCGTGCCCGACGCGCGGCGGGCGATGGCGGCGCCGTGCGCCTGGGTGTGTCGATGATGTGCCCGGGGCGCCATACACTCGCGCTATGGCCGCAGCTGCACGACATGGAACCGCGTTTGCGTTTTGAGATTGTGCCGGTGGGGGACCTTTACGACGAGCGCGAGACCGTCATGCGCAGCTTGGGCCGCGAGGTCGATGTGGTGCAATCGAGTTTTTCAACCCCACGTTGGGGTGATGCCTGCCAAAAGCTCCGCATTGTCAACGTGCCGTTTTATATCGATCTGCCGCGCACGAGCCCGCTGGCGCGCAAGAATCGCATTACGGTCGCCGACTTGGAGGGTATGCGTCTGCGCGTACTACGCCACGGCAACGACGCCATGGACAGCCTGCGCATCGACCTTTTGGCCGACGGCGGCGTGGACGTGATCGACGTGGACAGCTTTGATTTTGCACTCTTTAACGAGGCGGAGGAAAAGGGCGACGCGGTGCTCACCTGCGGCGCATGGTCGGGCGTGCACCCGGCTTTTGTGGGCATGCCGTTCCTATGCGGCCGCGAAGTGCCGGTCTTTCTACACTACCCGCTCGAGCCCACCCTCCAAGTACAAAAATTCGTCAACGCCATGGCCCAACTCCTCAACTAGCTCATTTCGCGCGGGGCTTTTTTAACTACTCTCGCTGTCCTAGAAAAATCTCAGCAAACAAATGAGGTCCCGGCCATAAGGCCGAGACCTTACATGCTTCACCTTCAGTTTTACGTTTCGAGCGGAGCAGCGCAGGAGGCTGGGGCCACGGGGTATAACCTCCGCGCGCAGTTGCGCAGCGAAGCGAGAATGTTTGAGCACGGAGGTTATACCCCGTGGCCCCAGCCTCCGGTGGGAGCATCTACACCGAGACACACGGACACTTAGCAATGGATAGCTCACACCCGACGACCCACCCGCAAAAAACCAAACCAGTTTGTAATTAAC
>CATXML010000023.1 GCA_958372035.1 uncultured Collinsella sp.
TTTTTTGGACGGTCGGAAAATCCCTCAAATAAAAAACGGGGCCGGCCTTACGCCGAGCCCCGTTTTCAAACGGTCAGTTAGTTATCCAACGCGCGAGCATAGCAGTCAACATTACGCCGCCGCGAACACTCCCAAGCCCGTTCCGATGATGCAGATTGCGAAGATGCCCAAGATGATCCAAATGGTCTTGACGCCCTTTTTATAGAGGGCAACGCAAGCGAACGTTGCCAGCAAGGGCAGCAGACCGGGGAAGATCGAATCGAACAGATCCTGCAGGACAATCTCCGAACCACCCACGTCAAAGGTCAAAGCCGTGGACAGCGAGACCTGTGCCGCAATCATGGCGCCGATAACGGTCATTCCGAGAACACCGGCAGCATGCGTCATGCGAGACATAAGGTTGCTCTCTTCGGACTGCTGCAAAAACTTGGTTCCCAAGTCGTAACCCAGATGGGCGGCGACGATACGCGTTGCAAAGTTAATCACGGAGTAGATGAGCGCGTACACGATGGGGCCGAGCGGGTTGCCCGTCGAAGCGATGCCAATACCAATGCCGGCGGCAACCACGCGGAACGTACCCCAGTAGAACGAATCGCCGATGCCGGAAAGCGGTCCCATAAGGCCGACCTTCATGGCGTTAATCGAGGACGTGTCGAAGTTCTTATCGGCAGCCGCCTGCTCTTCCATCGAAACCGTTAGGCCGGCTACAAACGGAAGCACATGAGGCGTGATGTTAAAGAACTCGGTATGGCGATCGAGCGCCGCATAGTAATCGTCGTCGTTGGGATAGATCTTTCGCAGGGGCTTCTGAATGGTGTACATGAAGCCCATTGCCATCATCTTGTCGTACGACTGCGAGCACTGGCTCGTAAACTGGCGAAGGAACATGCTCCGATACATATCGGGAGTCATAATCGCGTCCTTCTTGGCCTCTTTGAGGTCGGTGTTCTGGATAGCCATTAGAAGTCCTCCTCTTCATCTGCAGCAACCGTCTGCGGACCGGACGAGCCCTCGCGGAAGGCCAGGAGCAGCGCGACGCAAATGGCAGCTGCGGCGACGCCGACCACGTCCATCTTGAGGTAGATGACCATAATGAAGCCCAGGAACAGCCAGGGAAGGAGCTTGTTATCGCCCATGGTCCTGATAAGAAGAGCGAAGCCGATGCAGACCATGACGCCGGACGCAACGTTGAGGCCGTCCATCACAAACTGCGGAATCGCGTTGAGCGCATTGTTGATAAGGTCGGCACCAAAGAACAGCGAGCCAAACACCAGCAGTGCAGACGGAATGCCAATCGACAGCGGCACGATGGTCAGATGGTACAGATTCGCCTTGGCAAGATCGCGATTTGCCAGAGCGGTCTCAATCTTCTTGCAGGCAAAGGCACCCGGAACGGCGTAGCAGAAGTTGCGCCACACCTGAAGGAAGACGGAGACGGGAAGGGCGAGCGCGACGGCAGTTGCCGTGCCCGTACCCGTAATGACGGCAAACGCGCAGCCAAGCACGCCGGAGGCATAGACCTCGGGAGGAACCGCCGCGCCGACCATGATGGCGCCCATGAACATGGACTCCAAAGCAGCGCCGACGATAACGCCCTGCTGGACATCGCCAAGGATCAAGCCGACAAACAGGCTCGTAAACAGCGGACGACCAAGCATCGTAATGCCAAATAATTGCTCGTCCATGGACGCAATAAATGCGACCAGTGCAACTAGAAGATACTGGACAACCATTTCGATCAACCCCAGAAACAGGTCTGCAGGCGAGGCATTCTGCGCAGCTCGCCTGCAGACAACCGCAGCAATTTGAGAGGATTAGTAGTTCATCTGGTGATAGTAACGGCGCGTGGTGAGCGGGTGGTTACGGACGTGCTCGAGATGGCAGCTCAGACGCTCGGTGATGGTGTAGGTGACCATTGGGGAGACGATCTTGCGGAACTCGGGGTCGCTGAACGGCAGCTCGACCTCGGCGGTGTCAAACTTGTTCACGCGGACGTTGACGCCCTTCTCGTCGGCGAGCATGTGAGTGAAGTTGTCCACGCGGTCCATGAGCTTACGGGTGTCGTCCTCGCCGTAGAGCATGATGAGGCTCGTGCCTTCCTCGCACAGCTCGATGGTGCCGTGGAAGAACTCGGCGGCGTGGATGGACTTGGTCTTGATCCACTGCATCTCCTCGAGGATGCACATGGCGTAGTCGTAGGCCTCACCCCAGAGCATGCCGGAGCCAATCACCATGTGGTAATCGGTATCCTTGAAGTCCTCGGCCATGGCGGCGCAGCGCTCGTCCTGAGCGTCCTTGGCCTTGATGAGGTACGGAGCGATGTTGCCGAACTCTTCCATGAAGGTGTCGTACTTGGGGAAGGCGCCGGCGTTCTTGAGGAAGCGGGCGACCAGCGTGATCTGGTAGGTGTAGATGGCCTCGCACAGAACGTCGTCCTCGGCGAAGCTGAAGAACTTGTAATCGGCGTACTCGGTGGCCGGGGTGTTGTCGTTGGAGACATACATCAGCGTGCGGGCGCCCTGCTCCTGGCAGAACTTGGCAGCCTCAATGATCTCGGGGGTGGTGCCGGTACGGGTGGAGAAGACGCAGACAGAATCCTTGTTGAAGGTCTTGGGCGGGCAGGCGAGGAACTCTGCGGCGATCTCGCAGTGGACATCGACGTCGGCCGTGGTGGTCTCGACCCAATACTTCATCGGGAGCGTGTGGGCCCAGGTGCCGCCGCAGCCGATGAAGAAGATGTTGGAATAACCCTGCTCGCAGACCTCGTCCACGGCAGCCTCAATCTGAGGACGGAGAGCGAGGGCATCGCTCACAACCTTCTCGTAACGAGGCTCATCGAAATTGAACATCCCTTACTCCTAACTCACTTGGATGAACCCTTCATTCATCCCATGACGTTATAATACTTTATATAACTAACTATGCAAGAACTATTTCAGATTTTTTTGATTTTTCTTTAATAAAAAGCCCGCCGATCAAATGATCGACGGGCATAGGCATAGAGCATTGGTTCAATAAATGCCGAGCAGCAACGTGTTTCCGGCTAGAAAACGTCCTTGGCAAACACCTTAGCGTCATTGGGGACCTGACGGATTTCGATGGCCACGCCATCGCCCAGGAGCTCTTGGATATGCTCGGCATCTTTCTCGGTCGCAAAGATCGCAGGGGTCGGATGAAGCGTGGTCTCAGGGGTCTTTCGGGTTCCGCCCAGATTGATCTCTTTGATGTCTTTGCAACCCTTAGCGAGACGATAGACATCTTCAATCGTCTCAGTGATGATAAACAGCGAATACTTGTCGGTAACGCCGCTGTTGAGCGCCTCGATAGCAGCGTCAACATCCTTGATGACGAGTTTAACGCCGTTGGGGCGGGCGAGCCTCAAGGCCGCCTTCCTCATGTCGTCTTTTGCCACAGCATCGCTGGCAAGCAAGATGCAATCTACATCCAAAGCATGAGTCCAGGACATGGCAACTTGGCCGTGAATCAGTCGGTAATCAACTCTCGTAAGCTTAATCATCGTTATCATCTCCGCACGTGATAAAGGGAATGACAGGTGTGGCCCCTAGCTAGGGCTAGAACCAGAACTAACTAGAACTCTTCTTCCTCGGCGCCGGCAAGCATGTCCGCCGCCTCGCAAAGCTGAATAAACGAACGCGATCCCTCGACCGCGGCTTTGGCCTTGTCCGCATCCAGGGAGTCCAGCTGTGTAACCATTTCCACCAGCAGCGGCAAGTTCATTCCAGCGATTAACGTAAACGATCCGTCGGTCTGCCTCTGAATGAATTCGTTGTTTACAGAGCCGCCAAAGATGTCAGTCACGACAAACCAAGAGTCGGCAGGGTCCCTCGTCTCCATCCATGCATCAATCAACGCCGCGACGTCCCTTGAATCGTCATCGACATAGGCGCACAGGCACTCGATTCGGTCGTTGGTGCCCATCAGAATCTCCAGAGAGCTTTTCATGCCTTGGGCGAGATAACCATGACTCGCTAGCAATATCTTATTCATAGTTCTCCAATACTAATAGGACGTACTATATTGTCATAACAAAGTATATTAGCAATCTACCCTACGTGGTGTGTCTATTTTCCAAATCCGCGAACGGTAACAATTGGTCGGTAAATCGACCAATCTATCGCTAATTTACAAATAGAACTTCAGTCGCTCGGTGCAGTACACCTGACGGGAGATGAAAAGCGGCTCGCCACTTGGGGCATAACGTCTATCGACAAACAGAAGCAGCGAAGAGTCCAGCTCCACGTTAAGGTATGCCGCCTCGAGCTCGCTCGCATAGCAGACCTCGAGCGTACGCGTGTTGGGACCCATCTTGATCCCCTGGCGATCGAGTACCGCCATCAGCGAATCATCGAGGGACTCATGCTCCAAAAAAGAAAGCGCAGCGGAATAGCTATTGGTTTCCAGCATCGTGGGCTTGCCATCCACAAGGCGCAGACGACGGCTACGCAATACCTTTTGGGTATCGTCTACGCCCAGGAACTTCGCGTCTCGCAGACTTGGGAAGTCCCAGCCCATTTCGAGAACCCTGGTAGACGCCTGTTTGCCCGCAAGCTGGCACGAATGGGTAAAGCTCTCACGGTCGTCCGCGGCATACATCTGCGTGTCCGACGAAACGAACGTGCCCTTGCCGCGGGCCCTCTCAACAAGCCCAGCATCTTCCATTTCTTTAATTGCGGAGCGAACCGTTATTCGGCTCACGCCAAATTGCTCGATAAGCTCCGCCTCGGTCGGAAGCTTATCTCCCGGGCGGTACGTGCCGTTGGCGATTGAATCAGAAAGCGCACGAACAATCTGTTTGTACAGGGGGATAACGCTATTTGCCTCAACCATATCAACCATACCTTTACAAGGAATCAGCAGCCTATAGATAAATGACTTATATTGTATTAGAACTTTTTAGCACTCCACGCCATTTCCTATAATGTTTTAGCAAACGAGGGGTTATTTTGCGTAAGCGGTGTAGAGTCCATCCATTTCCGCATACAGCTTCAATCTGATGGCGGTATATGCATCCGATAAGCCGATTGATTTTTATCTTCTACCTGTCTCACATTCATCCCTCGTCGTAGAGATGAATGTGAGGTGAGAGATACGTACTTGACGCGCGAGCGTGGATATTTGGACGGTTTTTGGGCTTTTGGCGGCCGATTTCGTCCGAAAATCCACGCTCATGCGGCAGACGTCCGAATTTCCACGCTCGTGTGCCAGAAAATCCACGCTCATCCGGCAGATTGGTCGAAGGCCCCATATGGGTATACTCTCGGGGATTCGACTCGATTCGCCCCCGCTGGGGCGTCAAAGGAGACTGCATATGCCCACCACCTCAACCGACCCGCGCGCCGCTGCTGCTGCACTTCTGGTGCCCGGAACCACCTGCCACGGCTTTACCGTCGAGCGCTGCGAGACCGTGCCCGAGCTCGACGCAGACGCTTACGTGCTGCGCCACGCCGCCTCGGGCGCGCGCCTGCTGTACCTGGCGTGCGACGACGAAAACAAGGCCTTTGCCATTGGCTTTAAGACGCCGCCGGCCGATTCCACCGGCGTGTTCCATATTCTTGAGCACTCGGTGCTGTGCGGATCGGCCAAGTTCCCCGTCAAGGAGCCGTTTGTCGACCTGATCAAGAGCTCAATGCAGACGTTCCTCAACGCCATGACCTACCCCGACAAGACCATCTACCCCGTTGCCACCACCAACGAACAGGACCTCTACAACCTGATGGACGTGTACCTGGACGCAGTGTTCAACCCGGCCATCTATACCAAGCCCACCATTTTTGAGCAGGAAGGCTGGCACTACGAGCTGGACCTGCCGGAGGGCGACGGCGCCGATGACGACACCGGCGAGGTAGATTTTGAGGCATGTCCCAAAAATCTACGCGAGGGAACGCTGCGCTACAACGGCGTGGTGTTCAACGAGATGAAGGGCGCGCTGTCCGACCCCATGAGCGTGCTGGACGACGCCGTCAACGCCGCGCTCTATCCCGATACCGCCTATTCGCACGAGAGCGGCGGCGACCCGCGCGCGATTCCCGCGCTCACCTACGAGCAGTTCCTGGATACGCACGCGCGCCACTACAACCCCTCCAACTCCTACATCACGCTCTACGGCGACCTGGACGTGGACCGCGCGCTGGCGTTTTTGGACGAGCGTTATCTGTCGCAGCCGAGCGCCGCGAGCCGCCGCATGGACGCTGCCGTTGCCGCCGGCGAGGACCCGTCCGCGCTGGCACCCAATCCGCTGGGCGTGCAGACGCCCGTGACCTGCGAGTACAAGCGCGTCGAGATGGCCACCACGCCCGAGAACGCCCTGGTGGGCCTGGGCCTTGTGCTGGGCAGCGCACTCGACCGCAAGCGCACGATCGCGGCGGATATCCTGTTCGAGGCACTGCTGGGCTCCAACGAAGCACCGGTTAAGAAGGCCATTCTGGCCGCCGGCCTGGGCGGCAACGTGGTGAGCTACACCGCGGCCGAGTGCCTGCAGCCCTACGAGCTCATCATGCTGCAAAACGCGCAGCCCGGCGTGGCGCGCGAGCTGCGCCGCGTGTTCCAGGACGCCTGCCGCGACCTATGTGAGCACGGCGTTCCGCGCGAGCGCCTGGAAGCTATCATCAGCAGCAACGAATACGACCTGCGCCAGCGCGACTACGGTATCGCCGACGGCGTGGCCATTGCGTGCGACGCGCTGAGCACCTGGCTCTACGATGACGACGCCGCGACGCTGGCGCTCAAGTATGGCCCGGTGTACGAGGAGCTGCGCGGCGAGCTGGAAGGCAGCTACTTTGAGGACCTTCTGCGCGAGCTCGTGCTGGAAAACGACCACATGGCGCTGGTCGAGCTGGTTCCGGTGGACGCCGCTGAGGGTTCGGAGGGCGCCGAAGCTGCCGAGCTGGCAGCCAAGCGCGACGCCATGACCGATGCCGAGCTGGCCGACGTGGTCGAGCGCACGGCTGCGCTGCGTGCCGCGCAGGAGGCCGAGGACACGCCCGAGGACAAGGCCACGCTGCCGCGCCTGCGCGTGTCCGACATTGGCGAGGCGCGCCCCGAGCCGCCGCTGGTCGTGGACACCACTGCGCCCATCCCCTGCCTGCGCCACGGCATCCCCACCAACCGCCTGGCCTACGCCATGCAGTATTTCGACCTGAGCGGCGTCGCATTTGAGGACCTGCCCTATGTGACGCTGCTCTGCCGCCTGCTCAAACAGCTGCCCACGAGCGAGCACTCGGCCGAGGAACTCGACAATCTGCTCGCCGGCAAGCTGGGCTTTTTGAGCTTTACGACCGAGGTCATGACACAGCCCGACGTGGACGGCGTGCGCCCTTATCTGCTGGTGAGCGCCGGCGCCCTGTCCGAGAAGATCGATGCGCTGGCGAGCCTGCCGCGCGAGGTGTGGTCGAGCACGCTGTTGCTCGATGCTGACGCCGACCGCGTGCGCGACGTGCTCACGCAGATTCGCATTGGGCTTGAGCAAGGCTTTATCAACAACGGACACTCGGCGGCACTCGGCCGCGCGATGAGCTACACCTCGCCTTCGGCCGTGGTGCGCGAACAGCTCTCGGGCGTGGACTTCTACCTGTTCCTGCGCGATCTGCTCGAGCACTTTGACGAGCGACTGGACAATCTGCGCGCCAAGCTTGCCGAGCTGGCAGACCGCATCTTTGTGGCCGACGGCTGCCTGGCGAGCTTTACCGGCAGCGATGAGGACTTTGACGCGTACTGGGATGCCGCGGGCGACCTGGGGCTTGGCGCAGGCGACGGCGCTGCCAGCGGCACGCTCGTGGTGCCGGAGCCGCGCGACCGTCACGAGGCTTTCGTTATCCCCAGCGACATCTGCTTTGCCGCGCGTGCGTGCGACCCGCGTCGCCTGGGCATTGACGTGACGGGCGCCTGGGCGGTTGCCGCCAACGCGCTCTCCTACGACTACCTGTGGAACGAGATCCGTGTGAAGGGCGGCGCATACGGTTGCGGATTCCGCGCGGCTGGCGAGCGTCAAACGGCGTTCTACACCTACCGCGACCCGGCGATCGACCCTTCGATTGAGCGCGTGGAGCGCGCAGGCGCATGGCTTGGCCGCTTTGAGCCCGACGAGGCCGCCTTTGAGGGCTTTATCGTGAGCTGCGTGAGCGGCATGGACGCGCCGATGAAGCCGTACGCGCTCACCAAGCGCCGCAACACGACCTACCTGGCCAGGCTCGATCCGCATGCACGCGAGGAGCGCCGCGCCCAGATGCTCGCCGCCACGCCCGGTGAGCTCCGCTCGCTCGGCGCCGATGTGACGCGCATCGCAGCCGCGTCGCCCACCTGCGTCTTTGGCGGCCGCGACGTCATCGCCAAGAGCAACGCCGGCTTCAACGTAGTCGACCTGCTGGGCTAACGCACAAAGGTAGATTTTTAGGACATGCCTAAAAATCTACCTTTTTTCTGGGGCTTGGACGGGGCGGCGCAGCCCACTGCGACGGTTTGTCTCAATCTGTAACATCTAGATCCGATTTTGCCGAGCTACTGTTACAGATCGAGACAAACCGCCGCGAAAGCTCCTCTTCAGCCCAAACCACCACAAAGGGGACAGGCACCTTTGTGGTGGTTCGAACACTTGTTCCATACGTACATGTGTTCTATAGTATGGATGATTGCATCGGACTTAAATTGCAACTAGAATGTAGTTGCAGAATGTGAGGCGGGATGACTCGAGCCGATAAACTCATCGCCCAACTGTTTAGCTGCCCTTCAACGTATCGGTATGCCGATTTTTTAAAAGTCATGGCTTCATATGGCTTTGAAATGGACAGCAAAGGCAAGGCATCCGGATCGCGCGTTCGCTTTTACAGGCCATCAGATGACAGGATGTTCGTAATGCACGCGCCTCATCCATCTGACGAATTGACAGCGGGGACCATTCGAAACATCGTTCGATTTCTGCAAGATGTCGGAGGTAGTCATGAGTAACGTTTTGGCATACAAGGGTTATTTCGCCCCAGTCGAGTTCGATGCCGAACAGCATGTGCTAACAGGTATGGTCACCGGCATTAGGGACGCAATCGTATTTGAAGGCTCCACGGCTGAAGAAGTGGAGCAATGCTTCCACGACGCCGTCGACGATTACCTTGAGTTTTGCGCCGAAAAGGGCAAGGAACCCGAGCGGGCTTTTAAAGGCTCGTTCAACGTAAGAACGGGCTCCGAGCTCCACAAGCAGGCGGCGCTGGCGGCGGCAAAGAAGGGCGAGTCACTCAATAAGTTTGTGTCCGAAGCAATCGCCGCGGCGTTGTAGCGTTAACGCATAGGCCCAAACAACAACAAAGGGCGCAGTTCACAGGCATATTTGCGGTGGCTTTACTGCCTATATCGCGTTTGCCCAGATAAAACCTGCCAAAATAAACCTGTCCCTTTTTGGAAGGTTGGGGAGATGAGGCTGGGATGGATAAGGCTGAGTTGCGGCGGGCGGTGATTGCCCGACGCAATGCTCTTGATTTGGATGTTCGAGCGGCGAAGTCTGCTGTTGTATGCGCGCGGCTTGTTGAGCTGATGGATCGCTTGGGTGCCGCGGCACCGCACACCGTTGCCGTCTATGCCGCGATGGGTTCCGAGGTCGACCCAGCCGCGTTTGCCGCTGCGGCCGCCAAACGCGACTGGCGCGTGGCCTATCCGTGCATGTTCTCGGCAAGCGACCCCGCCGCACGCGGCCAGCGCATGTGCATGCGGGCGGTCGTTGCTGGCGACGCGGACGCGGCTCCGTTTATCGCTCATCCCACGCGGGCCTTCGCAGCCACGGACATCGACAGCGACCGCTTCCCCATCGTGTCTGCCGAAACTCTCGACATGATCGTCGTGCCGCTCGTGGCTTTCGACCGCGCCGGCGCGCGCCTGGGCTACGGCGGCGGCTGCTACGACCGCTACCTGCCCATACTCTCGCCCACATGCCAAATCATCGGCATCGCCTTTGACGAGCAGCGCGTCGACCACGTTCCCACCGACGCCCACGATCTGCCGCTGCCCAACATCGTCAGCGCCTAAATGCCAGCGTCCCTCCCGACAGCCTAGTGCTCCTCGCCGGCGCGGGCCAGGTCGTAGGGCGTGGTCTGGTAGACGTAGTAGTTGAGCCAGTTGGTGTAGAGCAGCTGAGCTTGGCTGCGCCAGACGTTGCGCGGCTCGGCGGTGGGGTCGTCGCCCGGGAAGTAATGCGCCGGCACCTGAGGGTTGAGCCCGCGCTTCACGTCGCGCTCGTACTCCAGGCGCAGCGTGTCGGTATCGTACTCGGGGTGGCCAAATACAAAGAAGCGGCGGCTGTCGGTCGACTTGACGATATACAGGCCCACCTCGTCGGACACGGCCACGACCTCAAGCTGCGGCTCGGCCTCCACGTCCTCGCGGCGCACCTCGGTGTTGCGCGAATGCACGGCATAGAAGCGGTCGTCAAAGCCGCGGACCAGCGGGCTTTGTGGCTTCACCAGATAATGCTCGAACACGCCGCTCGCCTTTGCCGGCAGGTCGTGCTTCTGGATACCGTAATGATGGTACAGACCGGCCTGTGCGCCCCAGCAAATATGCAGCGTAGAGTGCACGTGCGTGGTGGACCAGTCCATGATCTGGCAGAGCTCGGGCCAGTAGTCGACCTCCTCGAACGGCATCTGCTCCACGGGCGCGCCCGTGATGATCAGGCCGTCGTAGTGGATGTCGCGGATGTCGTCGAACGTGCGGTAGAACGTCTCCAGGTGGCCGGCGCTTACGTGCGTGGCCTCGTGCGTCTTGGTGCGCAGCAGGTCCACCTCCACCTGCAGCGGCGTGTTGGAGAGCTTGCGCATGATTTGCGTCTCGGTGGCGATTTTGGTGGGCATGAGGTTGAGGATGAGCACGCGCAGCGGACGGATGTCCTGGTGCAGCGCGCGGTACTCGGTCATGACAAAGATGTTCTCGCTCTCGAGCTGCGCAGCGGCAGGGAGGGCGTCGGGGATGCGAATGGGCATGGATGCTCCTTACGAGTCAGTTGCAGCTATGGTACAACGAGCGGCCCCATCCGCGCGAGCACATCGCTCAGCGATGCCGTCAGCGGCCCGAATCACTCCAAAAATAGAGATTAAGGCATGTCCCAAAAATCTACGGCGCTTTAGCCTAGCAAAGTGGCAGCAGGACGCTACAATGGTTCGACGCGAAAAACTCGGCCGAAAGGATACATATAATGTACCAGACGCGTAAGATCGGTGTGGTCGGCCAGGGCCACGTAGGAGCACATGTCGCCAACAGCCTGCTCATGCAGGGCATTGCCGATGAGCTGTACCTGTGCGATATCAACGAGGCCAAGGTGACGTCCGAGGTCCAGGACCTGCGCGACTCCCTTTCGTTTGTCCCGTACAATACCAAAATCGTCAACTGCTACGACCACTACGAGGAGCTGGCCTGCTGCGACGTCATCGTCAACGCCGCCGGCAAGGTCGCGCTGGCCGCCGGCAACCGTGACGGCGAGCTGTTCTTTACCACCGACGCCGCCCGCACCTTTGCCAAGCGCATCGTCGACGCCGGCTTTGACGGCATCTTCGTGAGCATCTCCAACCCCTGCGACGTCGTGTGCACCGAGCTGTGGCACCTGACCGGCTACGATCCCAAGAAGATCATCGGCTCGGGCTGCGG
>CATXML010000024.1 GCA_958372035.1 uncultured Collinsella sp.
GGGCTTGGGCTTGCAAACGTTGTCGCAGCAACGCTCGGTGCCTGTCCCTGCCACACCCGGCAGCACATCGCGAGCCATACGCGCGAGCATACGCACCGTGCCCTGGCTGCGCGAAAGCGGCTGCAGGTCGGCGTCGTCGAGGCGCGCTACCATGTCCGAAAACAGCATCTGGCGCTGCAGGTTGTCGACGAAACCGCGCCCGTCGCCCAAAAGCTCCCAAAGCGAGCGAAGCCACGATGTAGGCGTCTTGTAGTCAATACCCAGCGAAACGCCGGCTTCCGCCGCATCATGACGGCACAGGTCGAGCTCAGCAAACGTTGGCGCCAGCAGCACGGCACGCCCGTGGCGGGCAATAAGGTCGGCAAGCAGCGCCGCCTCGGCATCGCTCAAATCCGCGCCGGCGTTGGTGGTATAGATTCGAACAGGCATGGTCCTCCACTCAAACCGTTCGCAATATTCAATGTTTCCATCCTACCCGCCCGCGCGGACAGATTTGCCCCACGCCAACAGATTTGACCCCTTGGAGACGGAGGAAAATGGATCACCGAGGAGGTCAGTCTAACCCAGCGATCCGTTTTCCTCCGTCCCCAAAGGATCAAAAAACCGCCCCCGAAGGGACGGTTCTGCGCAATTCGTTTGTTGCCGCTGGCCTACTCACCATCCTCCAGTTTGATGAGGATCTTGCGATAGCCGCCGTACTCGCCGTTGAGTGCCTTTGAAACGCGGCTCACCGTAGTGGACGAAGCGCCGGTGCGGGCCTGAACCTCAACATAAGGCTCGCCCTCATCCAGATAACGCGCAACCTGCAGACGCTGCGATAGATCGCAGATCTCGCGCGGCGTGCAGATATCGGTCAAAAACGCTTGGATATCCTTCTCGTCATCCAAAAGACTAAATGCGTGGACCAGCTGCTTGACATCAGGCTTGTCAAACATGTTCTCGATATTCATCGATCACCGCCAAACCCGCCAAAAGGCATCGAAGTTGATACTGACATCGGGCATCGTTCGCCCGTTCTATGCAATAGGGCAACGCGTGTGGCTTTTGCCCGTAGCAGTTTAGCACACCACCAAACTAAAGCGACAAAACTCTCTGCCAGCGGCGCATTTTCTAGGACGAACGCCGTTTTGAAACCGAATGCGCACGTAAGCTCCACGAATATCTGAGACAATGGGCGGCCGAACAAGGCGGCACACCCGAGCGGCCGCCCAAGCTGCCGCAGCAAACCGCTTCACGCGTTACCGACGCACCCTGCGCAAGAAAGGATTCACACCATGCGCTTTATGCTTAACTGGCTCTTTACCTCGGTCGCCATCGCGATTGCCACGTTCCTCGTTCCCGGCATCCAGCCCTTCGGTTTTGCCGAGGCCTGGGTCTGCTTCGCCTTCGTGGGACTGTTCCTGAACATCGTCGATTCGTTCGTCAAGCCGTTCCTGACGGTCATCTCGCTGCCGCTCACGATCATTACGCTGGGTATTTTTCAGCTCGTAGTCAACAGCTTTATGCTCGAGCTGGCCAGCTATCTGTCGGTCAATCTGCTGGGCGCGGGTATCTCCATCGCCAGCTTTGGATCGGCCTTTATGGGCAGCATCCTGGTGTCCATCATGCGCAGCATCCTCGACAGCATCGCCGAGGGCTAAAACGGCCATTCCGGCCGCGCCCGTCTCAACAGCCCAAAACGAAGGCCGCCCATCGCAAAAATGGGCGGCCTTCTTATTTGTCAGGTCTCAAAGGACGAGAGAATCTACCATTTCCGCCCCGTCCCCACATGGCAGATTTGGGTTAGATGACGTAGTCATAGCCATGGCTGGGAGCGACAAGTTGATCGAGCGTCACACCGTCGAGGTAGTCGTTGATGAGCTTGTCCAGGTTCTTCCACACGTCGAGCGTGGGGCACTCATCCGAACGCGAGCAGCCCTTGCAGTCGCCATCCAGGCAGGCGACCGGCGCCAGACTACCCTCGGTCAGGCGCAGGATCTCGCCCACCGTGTACTGCTCGGGCGGGCGCGTGAGCACGTAGCCACCGCCCTTGCCGCGCATGCCCGAAAGCATGTTGGCGCGCACGAGCGTAGCCAAGATGTTCTCGAGATATTTCTCGGAAATCCCCTGTCGCGCCGCGATCTCTTTGAGCGGGATGCGGCCGGCCGCCTGGTGCTCGGCCAGGTCGACCATAACGCGCAGGGCATATCTGCCCTTTGTGGAAACCAACATATATATAGCTGCCTTTCGGTCTTTTAATTCGTAGAAATTCTAGCCGAAAAATTGGTTTTGAAAATACCTATTCCCGTCAAGATGGTTAATCGACTCGTAATAATCTTCTATTTCCTATTGCGTTACTAGGCTTTACTGTCTACTATGCTTGCCAACAGCAAAACGAACAACCTATAAGGTTTGTGGGTTTCGCTGCCACACACACCGTAAAACCACACGGTATCCAGTCATTTGAACACTTTGGAGGTTCACCATGAGCAATGTTTACACGTCCATCGATCAGCTTATCGGCCACACCCCGCTTCTGGAGCTCACCCACTTCGAGGCCGACGAGGACCTCAAGGCCCGTGTGCTCGTCAAATTGGAATACTTCAACCCCGCCGGGTCCGTCAAAGACCGCGTCGCCAAGAACATGATTGACGAGGCCGAGAAGGCCGGCAAGCTCGTGCGCGGTGGCGACTACACCATCATCGAGCCCACGAGCGGCAACACCGGCGTCGGCATCGCCTCGGTGGCGGCGGCCCGCGGCTACAAGGTGATCATCACTATGCCCGAGACCATGTCCGTCGAGCGCCGCAAGCTCATGCAGGCATACGGCGCACAGCTCGTGCTCACCGACGGCTCCAAAGGCATGAAGGGCGCCATCGTCAAGGCGGAGGAGCTGCAGAAGGAAACTCCCAACAGCATCATCGCCGGCCAGTTTGTGAACCCCGCCAACCCCGCCATCCACAAGGCCACGACCGGCCCCGAGATCTGGGACGACACCGACGGCAAGGTCGACATCTTCGTCGCCGGCGTCGGCACCGGCGGCACCGTGACCGGCGTGGGCGAGTTCCTCAAGGAGCAAAACCCCGAGATTCAGGTCGTCGCCGTCGAGCCCGCCACCTCCCCGGTGCTCTCTAAGGGCCAGGCCGGCCCGCACAAGATCCAGGGTATCGGTGCCGGCTTTGTGCCCGACGTCCTCGACACCCAGGTCTATGACGAGATCATCCCCGTCGAGAACGACGACGCCTTTGCCACCGGCCGCGCCGTGGGCCACAAGGAAGGCGTGCTCGTGGGCATTTCGTCCGGCGCCGCCGTCTGGGCCGCTCTGCAGCTGGCCAAGCGCCCCGAGAACGAAGGCAAGACCATCGTGGCGCTGCTCGCCGACACCGGCGAGCGCTACCTGTCCACGGCGCTCTTCCAGGACTAGAGCTTCTCGTTCTTAGAACGAGTCCAAGGCACGCCGGTCTCCCCTCTCTTCTGGCAGCCTGAGCTCATCCCAACAGGATGCCCCACGAGACGTCCGAACTTGCTACAATGTCTGCGGCGCGGAACCAGCCTCCCGCGCCGCTTTTCTTTTTTGGCCACATGCCACCAAGGAGAACCTCCTCATGCACAACAAGCGCGTGCTCGTCGCCATGAGCGGCGGCGTCGATTCCAGCGTGACCGCGTATCTGCTCAAAAGCCAGGGCTACGAATGTGTCGGCGCCACCATGCGCCTCACCTGCCCCGCACCCGACCCCGCCACGGGCATGAGTAAGGTCGACCGCGACATCGCCGACGCAGAGGCCGTCGCCGAGCGCATAGGCATTCCCCACCATGTGCTCGACTTGCAGCAAACCTTCGACCGTAACGTAATCGAGCGCTTTGTGAACGCCTACCAGGAGGGGCTGACGCCCAATCCGTGCATTATCTGCAACCGCCACATTAAGTTTGGCGCGCTGCTCGATGCAGCGCTGGACATGGGCTGCGACTACATCGCCACGGGCCATTACGCCAAAACAAGCCAGGCGGCAGACGGCACCTGGCAGCTGCATCGCGGCGAGGACCCCAAAAAGGACCAGAGTTACTTTTTGTATTCGCTTACGCAGGAGCGTCTGACGCGCACGATTTTTCCGCTGGCGGGTCTGGACAAGGAGCGCGACGTGCGCCGGATTGCCGCCGAGCAGGGCTTCATCAACGCCAAGAAGGCCGAAAGCGAGGATATCTGCTTTATTCCAGACGGTAACTACGCGGGCTATATCGAGCGCCGCTGCGGACATCCCGCTGCACCGGGCGACATTGTGTGGCGCGACGGCAGCGTGGTCGGGCGCCACAACGGCGCGCTGCGTTACACCATCGGCCAGCGCAAAGGCCTGGGCGTCGCGATGGCGCATCCCGTGTACGTAACGGGTGTCGACGCCGTCAACAACACCGTGCATCTGGGCGAGGCCGAGGACCTGACGGCCACGGCGCTCACGGCCAACGACTGGATTTGGAGCGCCCCTGCCGACCACATGGAAGCCGAGCTGGATGCCGGCGGCATCCGCGTGGGCGCCAAGTACCGCTACCGACAGAAAGACCAGGCAGCGATCCTTACGCGCGGCGAAGACGGGCAAATGTTGCTGACCTTTGACGAGCCGCAGCGCGCCATCGCCCCCGGCCAAGCCGTTGTAGTCTATCGCGGCGACATCGTCCTGGGCGGCGGCACCGTTACGGCAGCCATCAAATAGCCCCATCCCCTTTATAAGTTGCGGTGAAATAGGGACTGTTTAAGCGTTTAAAACCGCCAAACAGTCCCTATTTCACCGCAAGTTAGAGAGGACGGCCTCGGTCGGCACTATTGTGTCAGCCGAGGCCGCTGCATCGTTAGCGCTGGACGTAGGCGCGGACCAGCTCAAAGGTGTTACGCACACCGTCGATGTGGCTGCGCTCGTAGTTGTGGCTCGCGTACACGCCGGGGCCGATCAGACCATGGCGAATGTCATAGCCGGCCGAGAGCGTGGCCTCGACGTCGGAGCCGTAGTGCGGGTACACATCGATGGCGTAATCGAGCTCCAGCTCGCGCGCGATGTTGGACAGCGTGGTTACCAGGTCGTAGTTGTACGGACCACCCGAATCCTTGGCGCAAATCGAAACCATGCGCTCGGTGCAGCCAAGGTCGTCGCCCACGCAGCCCATGTCCACGCTGATCATCTCGCGCGTGTCGGCCGGCACGAAGGCACCGCCGTGGCCGACCTCCTCGTACACCGTAAAGAGCAGCGATACCTTGCGCGAAAGCGTCACCTCGCCGCCAGCAACGGCGCGGGCCAAACCCAGCAGAATCGACGCGGACAGCTTGTCGTCCAAGAAGCGGCTCTTGATGTAGCCGCTCTCCGTCACCGTGGTACGCGGATCCATGGCGATGATGTCGCCGGTCTGAATACCCAGCTCGAGCACATCGTCCTTGCTGTCAACGTTCTCGTCGAGCAGGATTTCCATGTTCTTCTCGATGGTCTTGACCGGCTCATCGGCCACATGCGCCGAAGGCTCGGTATTGAGGACCACACCCGTGTACACATTGCCATCGCGCGTATAAACGGTGCAGTTCTCGCCATCAGCCGTAGACCACTGATGCCCACCGAGCGTCGTGGGGCGCAGGCGACCATTGTCCTTAATGGAGCGTACCATGGCACCCAGGGTATCGACATGGCTCGCCAACACGAGCGGCTCACCCTCGCCACCAAGCTCAACAAGCACGTTACCCTTATTAGAACGCTCGGGCCCAAACCCCATATCGCGCAGGGTCTCCATCAGATAATCAGTCGCCGCACGGGTATAGCCCGTAGGCGAAGCAATCGAGGTAAGCGCCTTCAACTGGTCAGTAATATAGGAGAGCGTCTCCTCTAGAGAAGCATCAACATTAGAAGCCATATGCATCCTTCCAAGTAAAACTAAGACCGAGTCCCGATTTTAACCGTTCTGCACGTGCAATGCCTCAGGAGCCGAACCGCCTCCAGACGTCCCCGCACCGGTTTTCTGCACGCGCACGGTTTACAATCCCAATCTTGCATAAATCCTATCGGTATCTGCATAGAAATGAGGCATCTTTTTGCTTCGTCTCAGGGTACCCCACCTTAGACCGTGCAAAAAACGGAGTATTCAGCACCGTGGGCCCCAACGGCCCCATCACAACCGACATAACGACGTGGTTACAGCAGTGTTGCAGGCCGGCGCAAACCAAAAACGCGGCGACAGCCATCTCCGCCCATCGATAGCCCGCCCACAAGGACTGTCGATGGGCGCCGCGGGCCACTACGGCCCATTCACAACGTTATGCATTTTTCAGAGCTTGTTGAATACTCCCAAAAATGCACGCTGGGAAGTGCACCACCTATCCGCAGCGGGCAGCATGCCTTGGTTTTGCCCATATCGGGGCATCGGCGCGGCACAAAAAGCCCCCGCCGCACGAAGTGCGCAGCGGGGGCTTCCGACATGTCCGAGGACGATTGTGGGGCAAACGGGCAGGGGCCCGCCGAACCAAGTTAGGCAGCCGGGCAAATCTTCTTGAAGAGCTCGATGACGTCGTCGAGCGTCGCCTCGCGCGGGTTGCCCGGGAAGCAGGCGTCAGCCATGGCGTCCTTGGCCAGGACCTCGATCTCGTCAGCCTTCATGGCCTCGCAGACGTGCGGGATGTTCACGTCGGCAGAGAGCTGCTTGACGGCGGCGATGGCGGCGTCGGCGGCCTCGTCGGTGCTCATGCCCGTGGTGTCAACGCCCATGGCGACGGCAACCTTGGCCAGACGCTCGGCGCAAACCGGCTTGTTGAACTCCATGGCGATCGGCAGCAGCATGGCGCAAGCGACGCCGTGCGGGGTGTCGTAGTGAGCGGACAGGGTGTGAGCCATGGCGTGGTCGATGCCCAGGCCAACGTTGGAGAAGCCCATGCCGGCGACATACTGGCCAAGAGCCATGCCCTCACGGCCGGAGCCGGGCTGGCCGGACTTGGCCTCGGCGACGGAGTCGCGCAGGTTCTCGCTGATCAGCTTAATAGCCTCAAAGTGGAACATGTCGGAGAGCTCCCAAGCGCCCTTGGTGGTGTAGCCCTCGATGGCGTGGGTTAGAGCGTCCATGCCGGTGGAGGCGGTCAGGCCGGCGGGCATGGAAGCCATCATGTCGGGGTCGACGACGGCGACCTCGGGGGCGTCGTTGGTGTCGACGCACACGAACTTGCGGACCTTCTCGGGGTCGGTGATGACGTAGTTGATGGTCACCTCGGCAGCGGTACCGGCGGTCGTCGGCACAGCGATGGTAAACACGGCGTGGTTCTTAGTGGGAGCAACGCCCTCGAGGCTGCGGACATCGGCAAACTCGGGGTTGTTGATGATGATGCCGATAGCCTTGGCGGTGTCCATGGAGGAGCCGCCACCGATGGTCACGATAGCGTCAGCCTCGGCGGCCTTGAAGGCCTCGACGCCGTCCTTGACGTTCTGGATAGTGGGGTTGGGCTTAATCTCGGAGTAGAGGCTCCAAGCGATGCCGGCGGCGTCGAGCTCGTCGGTCACCTTGGCGGTAACGCCAAACTTGACCAGGTCGGGATCGGAGCAGACGAAGATCTTCTTGTAGCCGCGACGCTGGAGCTCGCCGGGGATCTCCTTGATAGCGCCGGAACCATGATAAGAGATGGTATTGAGAACGAAACGATTAGCCATTGATAGCCTCCCATCGTGTGCGGGGCACCCATTACGCCCCGCGCTATGAGTCCCATCCTAACGCTTTTGAAACAAAAAACACGTGAGAACGTCAAAATTGTTAAAGCGTTTCAACAGAAGATGAAAAATATTGCGGCAAAGGGACAGCCCCTTTGCCGCATTCGGTTACTTTCGACAGCCCTCTTTCCAAGCCTCGGCCGCAACCTTCCAGCGAAAACGCAAGTCGCGCTCGCGGTCGATGAACATGATGGCAAACGCGACAAACAGCAGCACGCTCGCCACGACGATGGCGTGCAGGCCCATGCGCTCAATACACCAGTTGCCCAACACGGCGCCAAACACAAAGGTAAAGATCACGCCAAAGTACAGCAGGCCGTTTTCCAAAAAGCCGCGCTTGTGGGTGATGATGTAGTCGTCCACGTTTTGCAAGGCATTACGGAGGTTGCCGATACACATGGTCGTGGCGATGCCGTGACCGTGGATCTTGCGGAAGCTCTCGACCTGCATGCCGCAGGCAAACGAGGTGAGGCAGTTGGCGAGCAGGTTGTAACCGCCGCCCGGGATAAAGCTCACGCCCAGCAAGATAACGGCTTCAAAAAACACCGTCACCTGGCGCCAGTGAATCACACTGCCAAACCGCTCGTGAACCAGGTCGGCAAGCATAATGCCCACAGCAAACGACACCACGGGGAAGAAGTAGCGCCCCGCCAGTGCCCAGTTGCCTTCCGAGATGCTCACGCCCACGAGCAGGATGTTGCCCGTCTGCGCGTTGGCGAAAACATGATCGCGCCCAATGTACGAATACACATCCATAAAGCCACCGGCGAGCGCCAAGATGATGCCCAGCTCAATAGACTCCGATATCTGTTTGGCACGCTGCATCGTCGTGCATCCTCCTTGTTGACGACTCTCTCGTGCGTTGGCGGAAACATAGCCGCCGTTCATACTGTAACCCATTGACAACATGGCATGCGCGCGAGACGGGCTCCCCAACGCGCGGATACACAGTCTGGAAACAAACGGCGGGCGCGGCGCCGACACCCGCATCGACACGCCGATCCGCCAGCCCATGTACTCCACCAGTCTTTTTAGCCCCGTCCCAAAAAGACTGGTTACAATTACGTGCAGCATACAAACACCGGGAGGGATCGTGGCAAAAAAGCCTCAGCACGCTCAGAACAGCCAACGCGGACAGCAGGGCAAACAGGGCCAGCAGCAAAAGCGCGGCGGCAAGGCGCAGGGCTCGCGACCCACGCATGCCTCAGCAGCGCCCTCACGCCCCTGGCGTCCGGGCCGCGACAAGTTCCTCCCCGTCAGCCGCGCCGACATGGATGCGCGTGGCTGGGACCAGTGCGACTTCGTCTACATCTGCGGCGACGCCTACGTGGACCACCCCAGCTTTGGCATGGCCATCATCAGCCGCGTCCTCGACGCGCACGGCTACAAAGTGGGCATTATCTGCCAGCCCGACTGGACCGACCCCGCCAGTATCACCGTGCTCGGCGAGCCGCGCCTGGGCTTTCTCGTCAGCGCCGGCAACATGGACTCCATGGTCAACCACTATTCGGTGACCAAGCACCGCCGCCATACCGACGCCTATACCCCCGGTGGCGAGGAGGGGCACCGCCCCAATCGTGCCGTCACGGTCTACGGCAACCTCATCCGCCAGACGTTCAAGGACGCTCCCATCATCATCGGCGGCATCGAGGCAAGCCTGCGCCGCCTGGCCCACTACGACTACTGGCAGGACAAGCTCAAGCGCTCGGTACTGCTCGACTCGGGCGCCGACATCCTCATCTACGGCATGGGCGAGCACGCGATTGTCGAGATCGCCGACGCGCTCGATGCCGGACTGCCTGTCGATCAGATCACCTACATCAACGGTACCGTCTACCGCACGGGTTCGCTCGACGAGGTCTACGACTACGACCTGCTGCCCAGCTGGGACGACCTTACCGCCGACAAGCTCAACTACGCGCGCAGCTTTAATGTGCAGCAGCAGAACATGGACCCCATCACCGGGCATCGTCTGGTAGAGCCCTACCCCAACAGCGTCTATGTGGTGCAGAACCCGCCATCGGCAACACTCACCACAGACGAGATGGACGAGGTTGCCGAACTCCCCTACGCACGCGATTGGCATCCCGACTACGACGCAACGGGCGGCGTGCCGGCCTTTGCCGAAATCAAATTTTCCATTAGCTCCAACCGCGGCTGTTTTGGCGAGTGCTCGTTTTGCGCCCTCACCTTCCACCAGGGCCGCGTACTGCAGATGCGCAGCCACGACTCGATCATGCGCGAGGCCGAGCTGCTCACGCACGATCCCGAGTTTAAGGGCTACATCAACGACGTGGGCGGACCGACGGCCAACTTTAGCCGTCCGGCCTGCGACAAGCAGCTCAAGCACGGCGTGTGCAAGAACAAGCGCTGCCTGTGGCCGAGCGTATGCAAAAACATGGTGGTCGACGAGAGCGGCTACACGCAGCTGCTGCGCGACCTGCGCCAGCTGCCGGGCGTCAAAAAGGTCTTCGTCCGCAGCGGCATCCGTTTTGACTACACCATGGCAGATGCCTCGGACGAGTTTTTGCGCGAGCTGCTGGAACACCATGTCTCGGGCCAGCTGCGCGTAGCGCCCGAGCATGTGAGCGACGCGGTGCTCTCTGTGATGGGCAAGCCGAGCCGCGCCGTCTACGACGCGTTCTGCCGTAAATTTGAACGCTTGAACCGCGAATACGGACTCAAGCAGTACGTAGTGCCATACCTAATCTCGAGCCACCCCGGTTCAACGATGAAGGAAGCTGTGGACCTGGCCGAGGCCGTACGCGACATGGGCTACATGCCCGAACAGGTGCAGGACTTCTACCCCACACCGTCCACCATGTCGACCTGCATGTACTACACCGGCGTGGACCCACGCACCATGGAGCCGATCTATGTGGCGCGCGACCCGCACGAAAAGGCCATGCAGCGTGCGCTCATCCAGTATCGCAAACCCGAGAACTACAAGCTGGTACGCGAGGCGCTGGAAAAAGCCGGACGTCGTGACCTGATCGGCTACACCAAACACTGTCTAATCCGCCCCGTGCCGCCGCGCCCGGGCGAGACGTCTGCTGGCGGTGGGCATGGCACCGGCAAGAAGGGCGGCAAGGCCCACGGCGGTGCTGGCGGCAAGGGACCCAAAGGCAGCAAGGGGCACGGCGGCATGTCGCGTGCACAGAACACTGCCGGGCGTAATCGCGCGGCCCAGGGGCGTCAGGGCGCCAACGGAGGCGGGCGTCGCAACTAGGGCAGCAATGCGCTCGCTGCGTCCATCCCACACGCGTGGCGCAGCGAGCGCATTGCCTCAACGAGGATGACGCCGGCGATAGCGACCGTGATTATCACGTCGAACGGTGTGTTCACAAACCAGAGCAACGTCATGAAATACGACCCGGCATTAAAGGCAAAGTGCAGCAGGATCGTGTAGCGGAGCTTTCCGGTCGTCACGAGCACCCAACCAAAGATGAGGCCGGCGGCACCCGCGTAGCAACCCTGTACCCAATTCATGTGCATAAAACCGAAGATCGCCGCCTGCAGCACAATCGCCGCGGCGATACCCCACGTGCTTGGGGCCGCCCAGGGCACCATGGCGCCACTCTGCGCGCTCACACGACGCCGGCACTTCCAAAGTGGGCGGCACTGCGGATTAAACGCTCGGAGCGAAAACTCAAAAATAATGCCGCGCACC
>CATXML010000025.1 GCA_958372035.1 uncultured Collinsella sp.
CAGGGCGATAAAGCAGGTCGAGAGCGCTGCGGCGACGATGCCGCCGACGATATCGTTAAGGGTGGAAGTATCTTCGTTCTCGGTGCGGTCGATCTTGAGCGCGCCGACCTCGGCTCCTGCGGCGCACTCGGGGTCCTCGGAAACATGCGCGTTCACGGTGCCGGTGATGTGTGCGTTTTTACCCAAGATGAGCTTTTCGGCCCAAACCTCGACATCGCCGTCGACGGTGCCATCGATGGTCACGGTGTCGCCCGCGAGCACTGCCGACTTGGTAGAACCGCGCAGGGCAACCGTCTCGCCTATCGCATAGAAACAGCTGGCGGTGCTGTCGGCGTTGAGTACAACGTGCTGACCGGCCACTGTAACACTGCCATCGATCGTGGTTTTGGCGATGTCGATGGTGCGTGCCGCAAGACGAACGGCGCCACCCACGGTGCAGTCGCGAATCGAGAGGGTCTCGCCCGCCGCGATGATATCGCGGCCGATGGAGGTGTCGTCCAGGTTGAGGCTCTGACCGGCCCAGTACAGGTCGCCTTCGACCCCGGACGGGGTGGAGCCTTCGTCGGTCGTGAGTACGTTGCCGGCGGTGTCTGTGCCGGCGAACGAAGCCGTGGGAAGTACGGTCAGCGCAAGCACAATCAGTGCGAACAGGAGGGCGATGCGGCCACGCGCTTTACGGCGCCGGGACGACGGTGCTAGGTTGCAAGGCATAGTGAATCCTTCGTTAGATACTCGACATGTATCTAACAGGGTACCCAACGCGCGGGTGCTCTAAAAGAACCTCTCGGTTGCATTTCGGAGGGCTGTGCCGTGCTGTCTACTTTTTGCGATGCAAAAAACGTGCGATGTCGTCCTCGGTGGGGCTTTTGATGTCAAAGCGCAGCGAGAGCCAGCGCAGACCCATGGTCACGACAACGCATACGACTAGCGCGGCGACATTGCTGACCAAGCCACTCATGACGAGGCTTACATAGCTTGCCGATCCGGCGATGGCCGCGATGGCATAAAAGTTAGTGCGTTGGAAAATGCCCGGAACCACGCCCATAAAGCCGTCGCGCAACATGCCGCCACCCACCGCGGTGAAGAAGCCCATCATGATGCACACCGCCGGCGCAAAGCCGTAGACCAGCGCCTTGTCTGCGCCAGTTGCCGCATAGATGCCGACCGAGATGATGTCGAGCAGGGGAATGAGTTTCTCGGGTTTATCGACGATTGCCGGGAAGATGTAGATGATGGCCGCCGTGGCGATGGAGAGCGGCAGCGCCATCGGTTGGTTGAGGATGTAGACGTTGCCCACTTGCAGTGTCATATCGCGCAAAAGACCGCCGCCCAGACCGCAGACCACCGCGAGTGCGACCGCGCCCACCAGGTCAAGCTTATGCTCGCGCGCGACCAGCACGCCCGAGATCGATGCCGCGACAACAGCGAACATCTCGAGCCAAAAGGGGATAGCGACCATGGCATCCGAGGCATGTGAGGTAACGGTCATAGCGGCGACGACGGGCAAGATGGGGTCCTTTGAGTTGCGAGTTTAGACAATGCCCGTACATAGTACATGGTTGGCGGGCATCGCGCCCTCATTCCTCGGCAAACGGTCGGGACTGGGCGCGGGCGTAAGCACCAAACGTGCACGTCAGCCTCCAAAGATGTCGAAAAATGTCGTTTTTGAAGGATGGTGTACATGTTTTGGCGCGCGCCGAGCGGGCGACGTTACTCGGAGGGCGTCTCTATGTCCTTCGTGCCCTTCCAGTTGCGGATAAGCGCCTTTCGCAGTTCGTTTTGCTTTCGCTGATACTCGGCATCGGTGCAGCGGGGCATACCGAGTGCTTCGCGGATATTGTTCATGGCACGGTGAAAAGCGAGTTGACTGGCAAATTGCGCTGAGGTGAGTGTGACGATGCGATAACCCATTTGGGCGAGCACAGCCTCTCGCTCCGCATCTGCTCCCTTACGTTCGACCGCGTCGTGAAAGCCACCCTTATATTCGATGCCGAGCTCTCTGCGCTTATAGGTAATGAGGGCATCGATTTTGAGTGTTTGGGCTTTGGTGCAATGCCAAAGACGTTGAGGGATCTCGAGCGGTCGGTTGAGCTCGATGCCTCGAATGCCAACGCCGCCTTCGCTTGTCGGAAGTGAAAGGGCGATTGCCGATGCAGTCTCCATAGGCGAGGCCGAGTGGTCGTAGACATGTCTGAGCGCGAGTCGCGCGCGTGTGGCACCGGGTTTGCCGGGGTATTGATCGAGCAGCTCGACAATTTCATCCTTGGAGGTGGTTGCTGGTTGCTCGGTATAAGGGTCAGAGGGATTAAGGCCCATGCGGTAGTCGCCGCAAACTTCGTAGCCATACTCGAGGTATTCGATTCTATCCATCCACTCGGCGGCGAGCAAGAAGGTGAAGGCTTCGTCGGTGATAAAGATGCCGGGCGTAAGCTCGTCAATATGGCCGTAGGGTAGGCTTTGGCCGAGAACATGGCAAGTGACACCGTTGGTGCGAATTCGCTCGAAAGCAAACACTACGGAGATATCGATAGTCTTGAACATATCGGGCGGAATGCCGCAGTCGGTGAGGGCCTGTCGTATGCGTGCGATGCGTTGCTGGGTGGAGAGACCTCTTGCGCCTATCTGGTAGTCGTGTTGCGCGACCGCTTGAACCAGGCCTTGTGGCGCGTGATGGACGAGCCATGCAGTTTTATGCGAAATGAGAACAGGGGTATCCATTGGGGACCTCTCGCTCTGAGTCGATACCCAACTCTTATGTCCGTTGAGGTGGGGAAATATACCGGATGCTGGCAAAACGGTCGATCGTCCGCCGAGCATAATATGCAAAGGTGTACACCAGCCTCCAAAGATGTCGAGAAATGTCGTTTTTGGAGGGTGATGTACATGTTTGGGTTCTTGGATCGGGATTGAACGTGATGGGGGGCGTGGGCTGAATAGGAGGGATGTCCAAATTTTGAGCGGAGCTCAAAATTTATCCGGTCGGCTGGCGCCGACCGCGCTGCGCTAAAAACGCGCCGCTGGCGCGTTTTCTTTACGCTCCGCGCCCTGGCGGGTTCGAATCCCTCCTCCTCCGCCGTATTTGCTTGTTAGGGGAATCAAAACAAAAAAGCTCCCATTCCCGGGAGCTTTCTCAACCAAAATGGCGGAGGAGGAGGGATTCGAACCCTCGTGACCTTATACAGGCCAAACGGTTTTCGAGACCGCCGCATTCAACCACTCTGCCACCCCTCCGCGTGGGGTAAAAACAAAGCAGGCTCAAAGGCCTGCTTTGGAATTAACTGGCGGAGAGTCAGGGATTTGAACCCTGGAGACGCTTTTGACGCCTACACGATTTCCAATCGTGCTCCTTCGGCCACTCGGACAACTCTCCGTTAAATGCGAAAGTCAGTATACACGAGGAATCGCAAAGTGCAAACAGAAAACTTGGCATTTTTTGAAACGCTTGGCTTCGTGACGGGATCTAGGAGGCCAAAAACGGGCTCTGACCAGCATGGCAGCATGCAGCAAATTGTTCAAAATAGGTATTTATAAACGACGTGGCAGCAATTTTAAAAATCTTTGAACGGTGTTGTGAGCCACTGGTATGCATTTTGCGACCACAGCCTTGCAATTGCTGACCTGCAGTTTGATTTGGTTTGTCCCCGTGGCGCCGTATCTTGTCCACAGATCCGTCAAGCATTTGGTCAGCATTTGGTTGGAAGACGCATGAAGTGCCGTGTGAGTATGGACATATGTGGAGGTCATGAGGTTGTAGCTGCATATTCTTGCAGCCTGGGAGGTTGAAAGATATTATTACCAAGTCTTTTCCTGCTTCAGGCGCACCTTCACGACCTGAAGCCACATTTGCCCAGAGGAGGTGACAATATGAAGGCTTATGAACTGCTGTTCTTTGTTGACCCGTCGCTCGACCCCGAGACTCGTCTCGCTGTTATGAAGCGTATCGATACCACGATCGCTGAGGGCGCTGGCAAGGTCGACTCCGTTGACGAGTGGGGCAAGCGCAAGCTCGCCTACGAGATCAACGACCTCACCGATGGTGACTACACCCTCATCAACTTCCACGCAGATCCTACCCAGATCGCCGAGCTTGATCGCGTCCTGCGCATCACCGACGCTGTGGTCCGCCACATGATCGTCCGTCGCGACGACCAGGAGTAAGACTGTCGTTTTGGACTGGGCTTGTGCCCCAAGAGGAAGTAGTGAGTTATGAGCATCAATCGAGTGAACATCACCGGTAACCTCACGCGTGATCCCGAGCTGCGCGCCACTGCCGGCGGAACCCAGGTTCTGTCCTTTGGCGTAGCCGTGAACGATCGTCGCCGCAACCCGCAGACTGGCGAGTGGGAGGACTATCCCAACTTTGTCGACTGCACCATGTTCGGCACGCGCGCCGAGGCCGTGAGCCGTTTCCTGGCAAAGGGAAACAAGGTCGCGATCGAGGGCAAGCTGCGCTACAGCTCTTGGGAGCGCGACGGCCAGCGCCGGAGCAAGCTTGAGGTCATCGTCGATGAGATCGAGTTTATGAGCTCCCGCGGTGGCCAGGGTGGCTACGATCAGGGCGGTTACGCCCCCGCAGCCCCTGCGACGCCCGCACCGCGTCCTGCCGCACCGGTGGCTACGCCGCCCGCGGTCGACGTCTACGATGAGGACATCCCGTTTTAAGGGCTGTTCACCTATTTTTGAGTGAGAGGCGGCTTCGGTTCGCCGAAGTTGCCAAACGAAAGGTATTTTGACATGGCTAATGATTTTTCTGCACGTCAGCCGCGTCGTAAGTACTGCCAGTTCTGCAAGGAGAACACTGAGTTCATCGACTATAAGGACACTCAGCTTCTCCGTAAGTACATGACCGACCGTGGCAAGATCAAGCCCCGTCGCGTCACTGGCGCTTGCACGCAGCATCAGCATGACATCGCCAACGCCATCAAGCGCGCCCGCGAGATGGCTCTCCTGCCGTACACCGTCCCCGTGGTTTCCTCTCGTGGCAACCGCGACCGCGGCTAAGAAGGGAGACGCATCATGAAGGTTATTCTTCTCGATGAGATCAAGGGCAAGGGCGGCGAGGGTGACGTCGTAGAGGTCGCTCAGGGTTACGCTGAGAACTTCCTGTTCCCCAAGAAGCTCGCTGTTGCCGCCACCAAGGGCAACCTTAAGCAGCTTGACGAGCGTCGCAACAACATCGCCAAGCGCGAGGCCGTCCGTCTGGCTACCGCCAACGAGACCAAGGCTGCCTTCGAGGGCAAGACGGTCACCGTTGACGTCAAGGTCGGCGACGAGGGCATCCTCTTTGGCTCCGTTACCGCCGCTATGATCGCTGACGCCATCAAGGCTCAGCTCGGTATGGACATCGACCGCAAGCGCGTCGAGCTCGGTAAGCCCATCAAGGTTGCCGGTGCCCACACCGTTGCCATCTCGCTGTACCGCGAGATCAAGGCCGAGGTTGTCGTTCTCGTTGGCGTTACCGCCGAGGAGCTCGCTGCCGAGGCTGAGGTCGAGGAGGCCGCTGAGGTCGCCGAGGCCGAGACCGCCGAGGTCGAGACTGAGGCTGCTGCCGAGTAGCATTTGCTGCAACGCAACAATCTTGTTCTAAGAAGGGCGCTCTGGGAAACCAGGGTGCCCTTTTGTTTTTTGCGCTGAGTGAGTGTCATGGTGAACGTTGCGTCGAAGTCCTATATACGGGACCGTTCATCCGTTTCGTTCGGTGATGATTGGCGGCGCGTGGCGCGTTTTGGGACCGTGGCTGATACTATGGATGCTCGCAAGCGATATGAATGAGGATGCTCATGGCATACGACGATAGGGAGACCGGGCTGACGGTTGAGGACCGCGGCTCAAAGTTGGGTCTTCCCCAAAACCAAGATGCAGAGGCCAATGTGCTGGCCGCTATGCTGCTATCGCCCGAGGTGGTCGAAGAAGCCCAGGTCGAGCTGCAGCCCGATGACTTCTACCGGCCCATTCATAAGACCATCTATACCGCGATGGTCGATATGTACAACAGCCGCATTCCCATCGACTCCATCTCGCTGATCGATTACCTGCGAAGCATCAACAAGCTCGATGCCGTGGGCGGCGAGGCGTACATTTTGGAGCTGATGGGTCAGACTCTGTCGCTCGTCAACTGGCAGCACCATGCCGCCATCGTTCGCCGCGATTCGATGCTGCGCGAGCTGATCGGCGCCACCAACGAGATCAACGCGCTGGCATATAACGCCCCCACCGATACCAAAGAGGTCGTGGAGCTAGCCGAGAGCAAGCTGCTCAAGGTCACGGCGCGCGAGGTCAAGTCGAGCTACAAGACTTTGACCGAGTTTATGGTCGAGGCCTATAACGAGGCCGAGGAAGTGTGCCAGGCCGGCGGCCAGGCTGCGGGCGTGCCCACGGGCTTCCCGTCGCTCGACCGTATGCTCATGGGTTTTCGCGAGGGCCAGCTCATCATCATCGGCGCCCGCCCTGCTGTGGGTAAGACGTCGTTCGCCCTGAATCTGGCGCTCAACGCTGCCGCTGCCGGTTATACCGTTGGCTTCTTCTCTCTGGAGATGTCGGGCAAGGAAATTGCCCAGCGTCTGATTTGCGCCTACGCCATGATCTCGATCAGTGACTTCCGCATGGGCCGCATTAGCCCCGAGCAGTGGGCCAATATCAACGAGGCCACGCAGACCTTGTCCAAGCTCGATATTCTGATTGACGATACGCCCGGCACCACAGTGACCGAGATTCGCGCCAAGAGTCGTCGCATGCTCCACAACAAGGAGAAGGCCATCATCATCCTGGACTACCTGCAGCTGGTGAGTCCTCCGCCGGGACGCCGCTCCGAGAGCCGTACCGTCGAGGTCTCCGAGATGTCGCGTGGTCTGAAGATCATGGCCAAGGAGCTCAAGATCCCGCTGATCGCGCTGTCGCAGCTCTCGCGTCAGGTCGAATCCCGTACCGGCAAGCGCCCGCAGCTTTCCGACCTTCGTGAATCGGGCTCCATCGAGCAGGACGCCGATATCGTTATGTTCTTGGACCGCTCCGCCGACGAGGCCGAAGCCTCGCGCGATGATCGACCCGACGAGGGCGTTACGCGTATCGTCGTGGCCAAGAACCGTTCGGGCCCGATCGGCGACGTCGACCTGATGTTCCTGCCGGCATCCACCAAGTTCTATGAGCTTGATGGGGCGCATGCCGAGGAGTAGGACAGGCGCCCGTTGCACGGGTATACTGGGAATGTTTTGTGCTTCTGCGTGCCGGCGTGGCGCGCAGACAGTCCATGAATGTAAGGAGTAAACATGCCGTCAACCGTTTTGGTCGGTGCCCAGTGGGGCGATGAGGGCAAGGGTAAGATTTGCGACCTGGTCGCCGGCGACTTCGATGCCGTCGTGCGCTACTCGGGCGGCAACAACGCCGGCCACACCATCGTCGTCAACGGCAAGAAGTATGGCCTGCACCAGGTGCCCTCCGGCATCATGTATTCCGACCACGTGTCGGTGATCGGTAACGGCTGCGTCGTCAACCCCAAGGTTGTCCTTGAGGAGATCGACATGTTCGAGGCCGACGGCATCACCACCAAGAATCTCAAGATTAGCGGCAACGCGCATGTCATCATGCCGTACCACATCGATCTGGATGGCGCCTTTGAGCAGAAGCTCGGCAAGAAGAACATCGGTACCACCAAGCGCGGTATCGGTCCGTGCTATCAGGACAAGATGGCCCGCATTGGTCTGCGCATGCAGGACATGCTGGACGAGACGCTGTTCCGCGACAAGCTGGAGACCGCTCTTGCCCGCGTGAACCCCGAGCTCGAGCTCATCTACAACCTGCCCACCTACACCGTGGACCAGATTTGCGACGAGTACCTGCCGATGGCCGAGCGCCTGCGCCCCTACATCACCGAGACGAGCCTGCTGCTCAACAACATGATCGATGAGGGCAAGGACCTGCTGTTTGAGGGCGCCCAGGCGACGCTGCTCGACATCGACCACGGCACCTATCCGTACGTGACGTCTTCTAACTGCACCGCCGGCGGCGCCATCACCGGTTCCGGCGTGGGCATGAAGAACGTCGACCGCGTGCTGGGCGTCATGAAGGCCTATATCACCCGCGTCGGTTCGGGCCCCATGCCCACCGAGCTTTCCTATGAGTCCGAGGCCGGCCACACGCTGACCGAGGAGGGCTATGAGTACGGCGTGACCACCGGTCGCCGTCGTCGTTGCGGCTGGTTTGACGGCCCTATCGCCAACTATGCCTCGCGCGTCAACGGCCTCACCGACATCGCCGTGACCAAGCTCGACGTGCTTTCGGCCTTCGACACCATCAAGGTGTGCGTGGCCTACGACGTCGATGGCGAGCGCTACACCAGCGTGCCCGAGCATCAGGTGCGCTTTGAGCATGCCAAGCCCATCTACGAGGAACTCCCTGGCTGGAAGTGCGACATCACCGGTTGCCGCAGCTTTGATGAGCTGCCGCAAGAGGCCCAGGACTACGTGGCGTTTATCGAGGATCTGGCACACACCCGCGTGACGTTTATTGGCGTTGGCGCTGGTCGCGAGCAGATCATCAACCGATTCTGGAAGTAATCGGGACTATTTGGTTATTGCGATATACCCCTTTGCAGCCCGGACGGGCGGCCGAGGGGTATATTTGCTTGCAAAGGGCTCGCGCGGAGCGGGCCATTCATCCATAGAGGAGGCACCCTTGAAGGCGGACACTCAAACCATCGACATCCTGTTGTTGGGCAGCGGCGGCCGCGAGCATGCTCTGGCAGCCAAGCTCGCAGCATCACCGCGCGCCGGCAAGCTCTACATCGCGCCGGGTAACGGCGGCACCGCGAGCTGCGGCGAGAACGTTGTTCTCGACGACTGCGATCCTGCGGCCGTGGCGGCGTTTGCGCAGAGCCACGGATGCGGACTCGTGGTAATTGGCCCCGAGGCTCCGCTCGTGGCGGGCGTGGCCGACGCCGTGCGCGCGGCAGGTATTCCCTGCTTTGGCCCGGGTGCCGAGGGCGCCCGGATGGAGGGTTCCAAGCTGTTCTCCAAGCAGCTCATGGAGCGCGCCGGTATTCCGACGGCAGCCTACGGCTCGTTTACCGACGAGGCTTCGGCTCTTGCTTATGTGCGTGAGCAGGGCGCTCCGCTGGTCGTCAAGGCCGACGGCCTTGCCGCGGGCAAGGGCGTTATCGTGGCGACCGAACTTGAGCAGGCCGAGGAGGCCGTGCGCGAGTGCTTTGGCGGCACCTTTGGCGATGCCGGCAACACCGTGGTTATCGAGGAGATGCTGACCGGCCCCGAGTGCTCGCTTTTGGCCTTTACCGACGGCAAGACCGTGCGTCCCATGGCCACCTCGCAGGACCACAAGCGCGCGCTCGAGGGCGACAAGGGCCCCAACACCGGCGGCATGGGTGTCTACAGCCCGGTGCCCATCGTGACCGACGAGGAGCACGCCACCATGGTGAAGGTCATGGAGCAGACCGTTGCCGAGCTTGCTGCCGAGGGCATCGACTACCGCGGCTGCCTGTACGGCGGCTTTATGCTCACGCCCGCCGGCCCCAAGGTGCTGGAGTTCAATGCCCGCTTTGGCGACCCCGAGACACAGGTCGTGCTGCCGCGCCTTAAGAACGACCTGGTTGAGGTCATGCTGGCCTGCGCCAACTGTGAGCTCGATCAGATTGAGCTCGACTGGCGTGACGAGTGGGCCGTGGCCGTTGTCCTGACGAGCGCGGGCTATCCCGGCAGCTACGAGAAGGGCAAGGTCATCACCGGTATCGCCGATGCCGAGGCCATGGAGAACGTGACCGTGTACCATGCGGGCACTGCCGTGGTGGACGGCCAGCTCGTGACCAATGGTGGCCGCGTGCTTGCCGTGACCGCTCTGGGCGACACGTTCGAGAACGCTCGCAACCTTGCCTACGAGGCCTGCGAGAAGATTGATTTTGAGGGCAAGACCCTGCGTCACGACATCGGCCTGCGCGCGCTACGCGGCCGCGACGCCTGGGATGCCTAAAATCCGAGAGGAATGAGACGGATGGACGAGAAGAACGAAGAGCTCGTGGACGCGCAGATCGTCGAAGAAGATAGCCGCGCGTACGGACACGCCGAGGGCGAGCCGGGTGGCGAGGTTGTCGACGAGCCGATGCTGGTGCTGGGCGATGACGACCCGCACGATGCCGAGCTGCACGAGAAGATTCTTTCGGAGGAGTGCGCCTGGAAGGGCAAGATCCTCGACGTCCACCGTCTTGAGGTTGAGCTGCCCAACGGCCACCGTAGCGCCCGCGACATCATTCGCCATCCGGGCGCGGCGGCCGTTGTGGCGCTGACCGAGAGCGGCAAGATTGTGCTGGTGCGTCAGTACCGCACCGCCATCGACCGCGTGACGGTCGAGATTCCCGCCGGCAAGCTCGATCCAGGCGAGGACCCGCTCGATTGCGCCAAGCGCGAGCTGCACGAGGAGACGGGCTTTAGGGCCGGCCGCATTCGTTTTTTGACGTCGATTGTCACGACCTGCGGCTTCTGCGACGAGATCATTCATATCTACCTGGCCACCAAGCTCGAGTTTGATGCGCCCAACCCCGATGATGACGAATTCGTCAACGTTGACCTGGTACCACTGCACGAGCTGATCGACGCCGTGCTTGACGGCAAGATCGAAGACGCCAAGACCGTCGTGGGCGCCTTGGCCTGCGATAGCATCGCGCATCGACTTGGTGGAGCCGAACTGTAACGAGCGGGGATGATCCCGCAGGTTTGTATAAGTCAGCGAAAGTGCTCCATTTGAGACAAGGTGGCCTAAAAGAGGAGGGAAGCGTATGGATATGCGCGACCGACGATTGAAGGCCAGATTGTCCAAATGGAGCACTTGCAGCGTCGAGACGAAACGCGGTTTGGTAAAACCGCGTAAGGTGATTATGTTTAAGAGGTTTTTGTCGTATTACAAGCCCCAGATGGGGCTTTTTGTTGCCGATACTGTTTGCGCCCTGGTGCTTGCCGCCATCGATCTGGCGTTTCCTATCATTCTGCGCAATCTGACCGGCGGGCTCTTTACCCAGGGTCAGGCTGCGATTATGCAGGCGCTCGGTATGATCGCGGTTGGCCTGGTACTGATGTATGCCATCCGTTGTGCCTGTCGCTACTTTGTGAGTTACTGGGGCCACGTGATGGGCGCGCGTATGGAGTCCAAAATGCGCGAGGACCTGTTTGACCAGTATGAGCGCTTTAGCTTTGCGTACTTTGACCGCAACAGCTCGGGCGACATGATGAGCCGCGTGGTCAACGACCTGTTCGATATCT
>CATXML010000026.1 GCA_958372035.1 uncultured Collinsella sp.
CGACTATATGAGCTCACATATTGTCAATTAATGACTGGCGTGGCGTTGAGTGTGGTGATTAGCGGGCTGTCGCTTTGGCTTGTGCCAGACGGTAGGTGCGTGCCGGGTGGCAGAGCAGTACCGCCACGACCATAAAGAATGCCGTGGTGCCCAGGCTGATGGGATAGACCATCACGATGTTCGCAAAGGTGCGGAAGTTCGGGAACACACAGAAGACCCAATAGAAGCGGATGCCGCAGACGCAGATCATGGTGATGAGGGCGGGCATAAGCGAGATGCCAAATCCGCGCAGGTAGCCGGACATGTTTTCGTAGAACATGCTAAAGGCGTATGCCGGGAAGATCGAGCACACGCGGATATAGCCGATCGAGACGATGTTGGGATCGCTGTTAAAGAGCGCCAGGATCTCGCGCCCCAGACCGACGATGATGACGATGGTGGTGAGCGCGACGATGCCGCCTTCGACCAGGCAGACCTTGAGCGTCTTGGTGCAGCGGTCGATCTGGCGCGCGCCGTGGTTTTGTCCCACAAAGGTGGTGCAAGCCTGGCTAAAGCTGTTGAGCAGGTTGTAGCACACATACTCCAGGCTCATGGCGGCGCTCGATGCCGCCATGACCTCGGTGCCCAAGCTGTTGATGGCGGACTGGATGATGATGTTGGCGACGGCAAAGACGGCGCTTTGGATACCGGCGGGCAGGCCGATCTTAACGATGCGCTTGAGGGCGACGGGGTCGATAGCCAGATCGCGCAGGGTGACGCGGACGACGGAATCGGTCTTGAGCAGACGGATAAAGAGCGTGACGGCGCTGACGGTATAGGCGATGGCGGTGGCGATGGCGACACCCGCGACGCCCCAGTGGAGCACGGGGACAAAGATGAGGTCCAGGCCAATGTTGAGGACGGTGGACACGGCAAGCGCCTGCAGCGGCATGCGGGTGATGCCGACGGAGCGGAAGATCGCGGCCTCAAAGTTGTAGAGCAAGATCGAGGGCATGCTGAGCAAAAAGACGCGCAGGTAGAGCGAAGCGAGAGGCATGGTTTCGGCAGGAACGTTGAGCGCGGCGAGCATGGGCTCGGCAAAGATCTCGCCCAGCGCGATGACGACAAAGCCCACGAGCGCCATAAGAATCGAGGTATGGACGGCACGTTTGACCATGTTCTGATCGTTGCGGCCGATAGCGTTGGCGATGACCACATTTGAGCCAAGCGACATGCCGATAAACAGGTTGAGCATAAGACTGGTAAGCGGAACATTGGAGCCGACCGCTGCCATGGCAAGGGTTCCCTGGTCGCCCGAGAAGTTGCCGATGATGACCGTGGCGATGAGGTTCGATAGCTGCTCAAGGATGCTCGTGGCGGCGACGGGAAAGGCGAACAGGGGAATATTGCGCCACAGCGAGCCGGTGGTCATGTCAATGTGCCTAGATGCGGTATCAGCCATACGCTCTCAATCTCTAATATGCTCTTTCGTGCTTATTTGCGCAGACGATGATACTCCTAATCGACTAGTCATTTAAGAACGTCCCCAATGACTAGGTGGGGAAGGCGTGCGACAATGGTGGGCGTTGTGTTGTCCGCGCTAAGGAGTTGCCATGTTGTTGTGTCCCGTTTGCCATGAACCGTTGGTGGACGACGAGCGCGGTGCTGTGTGCGCGGGCGGACACCGGTTTGACCGTGCGCGCGAGGGCTATCTGTATTTGCTGCGCTCGTCCAAGAGCGGCGACTCCATGGGCGATCCCAAGTCGCAGGCGCGCAGTCGTCGCGACTTTCTTAACCGCGGCTACTACGCGCCGTTGCGCGATGCGATGGTCGAGCTGGTGCGCGAGCAGGTGTCTGGACGTGCAGCGTCTGCGAATGGCCCCATGACGCTGCTCGATATTTGCTGCGGCGAGGGCTACTACACCAGTGCCATGGGCGCGGTGCCGGGCGTGGATGCTTACGGGTTCGACCTGGGAAAAGAGATGGTGCGTCTGGCCGCCAAGCGCGGCGATGCGACCTATTTCGTGGCCAATATGAAGGATATCCCCGTGGCCGATGGTGCCTTCGATATGGTGACCGAGCTTTTTGCCCCCTTTAACGAGCGCGAGTTTGCCCGCGTGCTGGCACCCGAGGGCTCGCTCTACACCGTGGTGCCGGGTGCGCGGCATCTGTTTGGGCTCAAGGAGGTGCTCTACGACACGCCATATCTCAACGATGAGAAGTTGCCGCAGACAACCGAGCTCGAGTTGGTTGGCACGAAACGGGTGTCTGCGAACATTACGCTCCAGACGCAGGCCGATATCGAGGCGGTGTTCCAGATGACGCCGTACTACTACCGCACGCGCCCTGCCGACAAAGAGCGCCTGGCAAACCTGGACACCCTTCAGACCGATATCGACTTCATCATCGCCGAGTACCGCCACTAACCTACCAAAAAGGGACAGGTTTATTTTGGCAGGTTTTATCTGGGCAAACGTAAAGGGCCGACCGCGGAGATGCGCGATCGGCCCTTTTTAGTTGCTTGGATGTAGGGGTCAGTGGAAGGCAAGTGCCTACAGGCGATCCTTGTTCTCGGCTTTAACGGCGTGAGCCTGCTGAACAAAGAACAGGTCGTACACCACGATGACAAAGGCGCCAAAGTTGATGGCATCGCCGCCAAACGCGGGAAGCGTGAGCACGGCCTGCGCAATCGTGGCGATTGCGGCGACGATGCCGAGCTTAAACGCGCCATCCACCTGCGAAGGCTTGTTGGCGCCCTTGATGCCCGCAACACCTGCGGCAAGATCGACAAGACCCTTGATGACAAGTACGGCCGCGGCGAGCATGGCGTTCGGCCCGTAGGTGGACTCGAACTTGCCGGTCGCGATGCCGGCGATTCCCATGACGAGACTGGCGATGCCCAGAACAAAATAAATCAGGGCAAGGATTTTGAGTGTCTTGCGAGTGAAGCTCATGGCTGGTCCTTTCGATACGAGTACGCCAACCTGGCGCACCCTATGTGCTGCACATATGGTGAAGCACATTGTAGTTCAACGCGGCGATGCATGCGCCTGAAAGCGTCTCTTGCCTGCACGGTTCAACCTTTCAAAAAGGAAAGCTGGACGTAAGTCAAATCGATGGCAGCGCATGCGCGGCGCTGCGATGATGAGGCCGTAACAAGGAGTTGGTCTAAGGAGGAGCCATGATGTACGGAACAGGGCAAGTGCGCGAGCCGCGGTCGTTGGGAAGGCGCATGAGCGATTCCGTGATCGCTGCCGTATGCACGGGATTGATGGCGGTGCTTTGCATTGGGATGCTGTGGGCCATGTCGCATGTGGGACAATAGCGGACGGTTGGGTGCCGACATCAACGGCGCTCACGTATCCGTATTGCTTGTGAAGGAGTGCCCATGGGCGTCATCGATCCCTTTTCTGTTGCTCGGGCCGCGGGGCTTGAGCTGATCGGGAAGCCCGAGGGCCTCACGCTCACCGACGGCGCGATGGAGCTGCGTGCTGATTTTGCCCGCATGCTTCCAAGGCTCAAGCAGGGCCGTCTGCAGCAAGAGCTGCTGGTAAAGGCTGCGCGCGCAAAAGGCATCGAGCAGCCATGGGCGATTGACGCCACGGCAGGCTTTGGCGAGGATTCGCTGCTGCTGGCGGCCGCGGGCTTTACCGTCGATCTGTATGAACAGGATTGCGTGATTGCGGCGCTCCTCAAGGATGCCTTGGATCGCGCGGCAGATGATCCGGCGCTTGCGGTTGCCGTGTCGCGTATGCGCTTACATGCGGGCGAGGATAGCATTGCTGGCCTTCGCCATACAGCTGAGCTGATCGGGCAGGGCGAGCTTGCCGCTCCCGACGTGGTGTATCTGGACCCCATGTTTCCCGAGCGTACCAAGAGTGCGGCGGTCAAAAAGAAGTTCCAACTCCTGCACCATTTGGAGCAGCCGTGCGCCGATGAGGAGACGCTGGTCGAAGCCGCGCTTGCGGTGCGCCCGCGCAAGGTTGTTATCAAGCGGCCGGTGAAGGGGCCGCTGCTTGCCGGCGTTAAGCCGAGCTATCAGCTTGCGGGCAAGGCCGTTCGCTACGATGTTTTGGTGCCGCCGCGCCCGTAGCCTGCGCGCGGTGGCCGGCGATGTGTCGGTGCCGTGCCGCTGCGTGAGCGTCGCGCCGATGCGGCGCCTATTTCCAAGGGCGGGACGTCAGATGCCACCCGCCGCAGTATTCGCATTTGTAGCAGGCGAGGCCCCGTCGTCCACGGTTTTCGCAATCGGCCATAACGGCCTCGGCCTCGGCGCGTGTGTCGTAGCGGTTTTTGCGCTCGCACGACTTGTATCGCCAGGCCTCATCGCGCTCGGCATCCAGGGCGTCGCGGCGCTCGTCCTCGCGCGCAAACAGGTCGCTTATTTCGCCGCCGGTGGCAGCGCCCAAAAACTCGCTTTTGGCCTTTGACCAGGCGGCTCGCTTTTTGCTTCCCATCTGCTTCGTGCCCTTTCCAAACGCTGGTATCATTGCTCAATCAAAGTGATACCAATAAACGTGAGGTCGCCGCGCGATGATCAGAAAAACCCTCGAGACCGACATTCCCGCCGTCATGGCTATCTATGACGCCGCCCGCGCCTTTATGCGCGCGCATGGCAACGCCACACAGTGGCCCGAGGGCACGCCTTCGGCCGAGCAGCTGGCTGCCGATATCGCCGCCGGTGGCAGCTATGTGTGCGAAGTCGACGGTCGCGCGGTGGCGACGTTTGCCTTTTTGCCGGGCCCGGACGAGTGCTATGACGTCATCGAGGACGGTCAGTGGCGTAGCAACACTCCGTACGCCGTACTGCACCGCGTGGCGTCCGACGGCACCGTTCACGGTATCGCGGCTGCGATGTTTGCCTTTGCCAAGGAACGTGTCGACCATCTGCGTATCGATACGCACGCGGACAACCTGCCCATGCAGGGCGCGAGCATGAAGGCGGGGTTCGAGCGCGCCGGCGTCGTGTATGTGTCCGACGGCACGCCGCGTGTTGCGTTCGACTGGCTGCGCGAGGCATAAGAGCGGGGACGCGTATCAGCAATCCACATACATGAAAATGGCCCCGGGTGGGGCCTTTTTGATCGCTGGGCTGTTAGGGGAGGTGCCGGCTTTCGTAAGGCGCGAACCTACGAAAATCGCCGCGCGGCAACGCGGGGCGATGAGCTCGGTCGGGGGATAGGGCCCGCTTCGCCCGCCGGCCCGTAAATTGTATCATCCAGTGTGGAACGAGGGTGCCCGTTGCCACGTGCGATGGGCTTGCAATAAGAGGAGAGCCATGTCGAAGCAAGCGGTCGTTGGAATCTTGGCGCATGTCGATGCCGGCAAGACTACGCTGGCCGAGGCCATGCTGTTCAACGCAGGTCGCATTCGCAAGCGCGGCCGTGTGGACGACGGCGACTCGCACCTGGATACCAACGCTATCGAACGCGAGCGCGGCATCACGATTTTCTCGTCGCAGGCCGTGCTCGACCACGGAGATGCCCACGTCATGCTCGTGGATGCACCGGGGCATGTCGATTTTTCTGCCGAGGCAGAGCGCACATTGCGTGCGCTCGACTACGCGATTTTGGTTGTGGGCGCCAACGACGGCGTGCAGGGACACACCGAAACCCTGTGGCGCCTGCTTGCGCGCTATGACATCCCGACGTTCGTCTTTATCAACAAAATCGATTTGAAGAATCCTGGCCGCGATGTTTTACTGGCGCAACTTGGGCAGCGCCTTTCCGAGGGCTGCCTCGATGCGAACGAACTGCTGGCGGGCGGCGCCGCTTGGGAGGACGCTGCCGCGTTGGACGAGGCGGCGCTCGAGGAGTTTCTTGAAGCGGGTGAGCTTTCTGTCGCAACGCTGTCGCGCATGGTTGCCGAGCGCAAGCTCTTTCCCTGCTTTGCCGGCTCGGCGCTCAAGGACCAAGGCGTTGACGAGCTGCTGGATGGTATATGCGCGCTGATTCGTGAGCAGGCGTGGCTCCCGGAGTTTGCCGCGCGCGTCTATCGCGTCAGCCGCGGGGATCGTGGCGAGCGCTTGGCTTGGGTTAAAGTGACCGGCGGCACGCTGCGCGCAAAACAGATGATCAGCGGGCATTCCAGTGCCGAGGCGTGGGAACAGAAGGTCGATCAGGTACGCATCTATAACGGCGAGAAGTATGAGCTTGCCCAAGAAGTTGCTGCTGGCGGTATTTGCGCCGTGACGGGTCTTGCGCACGTTCGCCCAGGGGACGCCCTGGGCACGGAGCCCGCGGGCGATGCGCCCGTCATCGCTCCGGTTCTCACCTATACGGTGCTGCCGGGCGAACACGACGTTCATGCGGTGTTTAAAGCGCTGAGTGAGTTGGCGGACGAAGATCCCATGCTCGGCGTAAGCTGGAATACGCATCTTGAGCAGATCCATTTGCAGTTGATGGGCGCTGTGCAACTCGAGGTCGTGCAGCGCGTGCTGGCCGATCGTTTTGGCCTTTCGGTCGAGTTTGAGTCTGGCGGCATTCTCTATAAGGAGACGATCTCGCAGCCGGTCGAGGGCGTGGGCCACTTTGAGCCGCTGCGCCACTATGCCGAGGTGCATCTGCGCCTGGAGCCGTTGCCAGCAGGTTCGGGCGTGCAGTTTGGCACCGTGACCTCGACCGACGAGCTCGATCTTAACTGGCAGCGTCTGGCACTCACCAACGCCATGGAGCGCGACCACCTGGGCGTGCTGACCGGCTCGCCCATCACCGATGTGCGCATTACGCTCACGGGCGGCCGCGCGCATGCCAAACACACCGAGGGCGGCGATTTTCGCCAGGCCACGTACCGCGCGATTCGCCAGGGTTTGATGCAGGCGCGCGAGGCGGGTGCGGCGGTGCTGCTGGAGCCGTGGTACCACTTTGAGCTCGAGGTGCCGGGGGAGTGCGTGGGCCGGGCGCTCTCGGATGCCACGCGCATGGGTGCCGAGTACGAGCCGCCGACGATGGCGGGCGACCGGGCGAAGCTTGTGGGTCGCGTGCCGGCATCCGAGGTGCAGGATTATGCGCTGGAGGTGGCTGCCTACACGAGCGGTCGCGGGCATCTGTACCTGGAGTTCGCCGGTTATGCGGCCTGTCATGATGCCGAGCGCGTCATCGAGGCGGCCGCCTATGAGCCCGAGGCCGATCTGCCCAACACACCCGACTCGGTTTTTTGCTCTCACGGCGCCGGCTACACGGTCAAATGGTACGACGTACCCGCCGCGGCGCACGTAAAGGTCGATCCCGCCACCTTCCGTCCCTGGCGAGCGGCAGACGCCGAGTTTTTCGGCCACATGTGACAAAGTGGCAGTCCCTTTGTCACATGCTATTGGTATAACTTGGTATAAGTTGGTATAACTATTATCAGGGTTTGCCAATCCGAGGAGGCCGACATGAATCCAAATCCCTTTAAGCCAACGGCAGGCAAGCGGCCTCCGATGCTCATCGGTCGAGAGTCGGTCATCGAAGATTTCGAGGAAGGGCTCGATAACGGCGCCGGAGCGCCGGGTAGGCTCATGCTCATTACGGGAAACCGCGGCTGCGGCAAAACGGTTCTCCTGCGAGAGCTGCAACGTCTAGCCAGCGAGCGCGGATGGGCGGTTATCTCCGATTCTGCTTCGCTTGGCTTGTGCGATCGCCTGGCCGACGCGCTTCGCTCGAATAAACCCGTTGTGACGTCAATGGAGTTTGGGCCGTCGTTTGGTCGGATGTCGGTCGAGGCGGCTCGGGCAAAGGGCGAGACGCTACGGGGGCTGGTCAACGAGCGTCTCAAGAAGCTCGGTCCGGGCAAGGGCGTCTTGTTTGCGATTGACGAGGCACAATCGGTGTCTATCGAGGAACTGGCGGCTCTTGCCGTCCTCTATCAGCAGGTGCTCGGAGACCAGGATGCCACGGGCTTGCCCGATAGCGACCAGCGCGGTCTTGCGCTGGCGTTCGCCGGCTTGCCCAGTATGGTTGACGATCTGCTCGAAGAGCCGAGCGTGACGTTTTTGCGGCGTGCCCAGCAGCGTACGTTGGGGGCAATATCTTTGCCCAAAGTGCGCGATTCGTATATCCAGACGGTCAAAGACGCTGGTCTTTACGTTGACGCGGAGACGGCGGACCTTGCGGCGCGCAAGAGCATGGGGCATCCCTATATGGTTCAGCTGGTGGGCTATTACATGTGGCGGTCTGCTGTCCGGCGTGGCTCGCAGGTCATCGAAAGGCGCGATGTCGAGAATGGCCATGCGGATGCCGTCTCCGAGTTCTACGAAGCGGTTGACGCACCTCTGTATTACGGTCTGCGCAGCCCTCAGCGCCTCTTTATCGAGGCTATGGCGGTTGACGAGGACAAGCCGACGCGCACGGCGGATATCATTGAGCGCTGCGACCGTACCCAGAGCTGGGCGAGTAAATATCGCGCAAGCCTGATTCGCGAGCGCGTCATCGAGGCCGCCGGATACGGCCTTGTGCGGTTTACCGTGCCCATGCTGGGCGAGTATATCCGCGACCGCGTTTTATGGCATGAGTAGGGTGATAAAGGTGACGGAACAGAAGATGAGCCCGCAGGCTATCGAGGTGCGCGGTGCACGTGTCCACAATCTCAAGGACATCGATATCGATATTCCGCTGGGGAGGCTCGTGGGCATTGCCGGCGTGTCGGGCTCGGGCAAGAGCTCGCTGGCGCTGGGAGTTCTTTATGCCGAGGGCTCGCGCCGTTACCTGGAGGCGCTCAGCACCTATACTCGACGTCGCCTGACGCAGGCCGAGCACGCCCAGGTGGACGAGGTATTGCACGTACCGGCGGCACTCGCGTTGCATCAGCGTCCCAGTGTGCCAGGCGTGCGCTCGACCTTTGGTACCATGACCGAGCTCAACAACAGTCTGCGTTTGCTCTTTAGCCGCTGTGCCCATCACGTGTGCCCACATTGCGGGGCGCGTGTGGAGCCGAGCCTTAACGTGGCTGCGGGCCTGTCGCTCACGTGCCCCGCATGCGGCCGCGAGTTCTACGCGCCGAGTGCCGAGGACCTTGCCTTTAACAGCGGCGGTGCGTGCCCTACCTGCGGCGGCACCGGTGTCATGCGCGAGGTGGACGAAGCGAGCCTGGTGCCCGACGAGTCAAAGACCATCAACGAAGGCGCGGTGCTTCCCTGGGGTACGCTCATGTGGGATCTGATGAAGCAGGTAGCCGGCGAGATGGGCGTGCGCACCGACGTGCCGTTTAACCAGCTCACGCCCGCCGAGCGCGACATTGTGTTCCACGGTCCGGCGGTTAAGAAGCACATTCTCTACGTTCCCAAAAAAGGCGAGGGCGCCACGCCGCTCGACTTCACCTATTACAATGCCGTCTATACGGTCGAGAATGCGCTCGCCAAGGTTAAGGACGATAAGGGACTTAAGCGCGTGGCTCGCTTTTTGCGCGAGGGCCCGTGCCGTGACTGCGGCGGCACGCGTCTCTCCGAGGCTGCGCGCCAGCCCCAGGTGCGTGGTATCAATCTGGCGCAGGCCGCGGCCATGACGCTGGGTGAGGCGATTGAGTGGGCGCGCGGGGTGCCCGCATCCTTGCCGGCCGAGATGCAGCCCATGGCGACGGATATCTGCGATTCGTTTTTGAGCGCGGCTCGTCGCCTGGTCGACCTGGGGCTCGATTACCTCTCGCTCGACCGCGCCGGTGCTACGCTCTCCACGGGTGAGCGCCAGCGCGTGCAGCTTGCCCGCGTGGTGCGCAACCGCTCGACGGGCGTGCTGTATGTGCTCGACGAGCCCTCGATCGGCTTGCATCCTGCCAATGTTGACGGCTTGGTAGGCGTAATGCGCGATCTGGTGGATGACGGCAACACCGTGGTCGTTGTCGACCACGACACGCGCGTATTGGCGGAAGCCGATTATCTGGTCGAGATGGGCCCCGTTGCCGGAGCGGGCGGCGGTAATGTGATCGCCGCCGGTACGGTGGATGAGGTCGAGCAATCGCAGGACAGCCGCATCGCCCCGTTTTTGCGCTCGGAGCCCAAGCGCTTGCGGCCGCAGGTGGCTGACGACGAAATGTTTGACCGGGGCCATATCCGCATGGCGACCGATGCCATCCATACCGTCAAACCGCTCGAAGTCGATATCCCGCGCGGCCGCCTTGTCGCGGTGACGGGCGTTTCGGGTTCGGGTAAGACGACGTTGGTGCTCGAGACACTCATCCCGGCACTTAAGGCGCAGGCAGCCAGCGAGCGCCTGCCAAAACACGTGCGTTGGGTCGATGCCGAGGGCATTGCACGTGCCAACCTGATAGACGCCACGCCCATCGGTGCCAACGTGCGTTCGACGGTAGCGACTTATGCCGACATCCATGATGAACTGCGTCGCGCCTTCGCCCGCACGCCCGAGGCCAAGGCAGCCGGCTACAAGGCAGGCGCATTTAGCTACAACACTGGCGCTTTGCGCTGCCCTACGTGCGATGGCACGGGTTCGATATCGCTCGACGTGCAGTTTTTGCCCGACGTCGAGATCGTCTGCCCGGCATGTCGCGGCTCACGTTATGCAGATGCGGCTTCGCATATCCATCGCGAGGGCAAGGACGGGAGCTCGCTGACGTTGCCGCAGCTTATGGACATGAGTGTGGACGAGGCCCTCGACGCCACGGTGGGACTCAAGAAGGTTCAGGCGCGCTTGCAGACCTTGCACGACCTGGGCTTGGGTTATCTCACACTTGGCGAGCCCACACCGGCGCTTTCGGGCGGCGAGGCGCAGCGTCTTAAGCTCGCGAGCGAGATGGGCCGCGTGCAGGATGATGCCGTATTCGTATTTGACGAGCCCACAATCGGACTACATCCGCTCGATGTTCAGGTGTTGCTGAGTGTGTTTGACGGCCTCGTCGCCAAGGGCGCCACGGTTGTCGTGATCGAACACGACCTCGACCTTATCCGTAACGCCGATTATGTGATCGACATGGGCCCGGGCGGTGGCGATGCCGGCGGGCAAATCGTCTGCGCCGGCACACCGGGCGACATCGTGGCCTGCCCCGCAAGCATCACCGGCCGCTACCTCTAACCGAATGTGACAAAGGGACAGTTCCTTTGTCACATTCCCGAAAAGCC
>CATXML010000027.1 GCA_958372035.1 uncultured Collinsella sp.
GTCGCGCCCTTGAAGTTGAACGTCAGATTGTCCAAATGCGGCCCGCGCAGCGTCGGCCGGTTACGGCGTTTGGTAAAACGCCGTAACCTACTTAACTCCGTACTGCTCGTAGTAGGCGTCGATAGCGGCCTTGAGCTCGTCATCGATGACGACCTTGCCGTCGATCTCGTGGTTGTAGAGGGTCTCGACGACCTCGGCCATGGAGACGATGCTCGCGACGGGGAAACCGTACTTGGCCTCGATCTCCTTCTGCGCGGTGGTCACGCCACCCTTGCCGACCTCCATGCGGTTGAGGGAAACGATAAGGCCCTTGATCTCGACATCGGCAGCAGCCTTGACCTTGGGGTAGGTCTCGTCGATGGACTTGCCGGAGGTGGTGACATCCTCGACCATAATCACGCGGTCGCCGTCCTGGGGCTCATAGCCCAAAAGGTTGCCCTTGTCGGCACCGTGGTCCTTGGCCTCCTTGCGGTCACAGCAGTACTTGACCTCCTTGCCGTACAGCTCGTGGTAGGCAATGGCGGTCACGACGGCCAGCGGAATGCCCTTGTAGGCCGGTCCAAACAGCACGTCGAAGTCGTCGCCAAAGTTATCGTGAATGGCCTGGGCGTAATACTCGCCCAGCTTCTTGAGCTGATAGCCCGTCACGTAAGCGCCGGCGTTCATAAAGAACGGGGACTGACGGCCGCTCTTGAGCGTAAAGCTGCCGAACTTAAGAACATCGGACTCGACCATAAACTTGATGAACTCTTGCTTGTAAGCCTCCATGCGGGCTCCTCTCGTAATCGCGTACGTGTCTTCCAGTTTAGCGCAGGCAAGGCGCGTTGCGGGCGCGCTTTGGGGCCTCAGCATTCTGTAAAGGCTTTGTCAGGGGCAATGGTTTTCCAAACAAAGGGGTTGACACGGCAAACCCCCTCATCAAAAATACGGGCGGATTAAAACGGGTACGAGATACCCAAAGCGCGCCGCGCCCGGCCTTAAGGGGGTGTGCCATGGAAGGCAGCCATAGTCGAAAAACCTGCATGTCGCCCTCGGCACGCCGCGAGGATTCCGCGCACGCATAAGCGCCACTAACCGATCGTCAAAACCACCACAAAGGTGCCTGTCCCTTTGTGGTGGTTTGAAAGCATGACGTGAGCGACATCTAGGTTTTTTGAAGCAAATACGACACGTACGCTAACTCCCTTCAACAAGGAGGACCCTATGCTGATGCTCAAAACCGCCACGGTACTCGAAGCCATCTCCAAGCGCCGCCGCACGGCGCGCCCCGCCGCTCACACCGGCCTTGCCAAGAACACCATATTCGCCGCCACCCATAGCGCCGAGGACGCCCTCGTGCTGCTTGACGCCAGGGCTGGCGGACTCGGTACCGAGCACGCCGCCGAGCGCCTAGACGCCGTCGGCCCCAACACCATCGAGGCGCCGACCAAGACACTCGCCCGCCGCATCGCCGACGCGTTCATCGACCCCTTCGCCGGCATCCTCGCCGCGCTCGCGCTGGTCTCGCTCTACATCGATGTGCTCGCCGTACCCGAGCCCCAGCGCGACCCCTCCACGGTCATCGTTATCGGCATCATGCTGCTGGTATCTGGCGGCATGAAGTTTATCCAGGAAGCCCGCAGCGGCAATGCCGCCGAGGCCCTTAAGGACCTGGTTTCCAACACCTGTACCGCCCTGCGCGACGGCGAGCGCCTCGAGATTCCCTTCGACGAGCTCGTCCCCGGCGATGTGATCCGTCTCTCTGCCGGCGATATGGTGCCGGCCGATGCCCGCATCATCGCCACGCGCGACCTGTTTGTGATCGAGTCTGCACTCACCGGCGAGAGCGAGGCCGTCGAAAAGACCGCTGCCATCACCGTCGCCGAGGGTGCCGACAGCTCCGCGCTGCCGCTCTCTGTCTGCAAGAACATCGTCTTTACCGGCACCTCCGTGCAAAACGGCACCGCTATGGCACTTGTCGTAGCCACCGGCTCGGACACTTACCTGGGCGGCATCGCCAAGATACTCAACGGGCGCAGCGAGAAGAGCGCGTTTGACCGCGGTGTCTCGAGCGTCTCCATGCTGCTCGTGCGCCTCATGCTCGTTATGGCGCCGGCCGTCTTTGCCATCAACGCCGCCACCAAGGGCAACGTCATCGACGCGCTGCTGTTCGCCACGAGCGTGGCCGTGGGCATCACGCCGCAGATGCTTCCCGTCATCGTGACCACGAGCCTGTCGCAGGGCGCCAAGGACCTCGCCCGTCGCCAGGTTGTCGTCAAGGAGTTGCCGGCGATTCAAAACCTCGGCGCGATGGACGTCCTGTGCTGCGACAAGACCGGCACCCTCACCGAAGACCGCATCGTGCTCGAGCGCTACCTCAACACCGACGGCAACGAGGACGCGCGCGTGCTGCGCCATGCGTTTTTGAACAGCTTCTTCCAGACCGGCCTCAAAAACCTTATCGACCTGGCCGTTATCGACCGTGCCGACGTGACGCCCTCGACTGTCGCGCCCGACTCCACGCTGGGCCAGAGCCTGCGCGACCGCTATACCAAGGTCGACGAGGTGCCCTTCGATTTCTCACGCCGTCGCCTGAGCGTAGTCGTCGCCGACGCCCAGGGCAAAACCCAGATGGTTACCAAGGGAGCTGCCGAGGAAATGCTCGAGATTTGCTCCTTTGTCGAGGTTGACTGTGTCGCCCAGCCGCTCAGCGAAAATAAGCTCGCCCAGATTCGCAAGCAAGTCGCCGAACTCAATGCCGAGGGCCTGCGCGTGATCGCCGTGGCGCAAAAGACCAATCCGCGCTGCGTGGGTGAGTTTGGCATCGCCGACGAGTGCGACATGGTGCTGATGGGCTTTTTGGCCTTCCTCGATCCGCCCAAGGCAAGTGCCGCCGGCGCCGTCGCCACCCTCGAGGCCAAGGGCGTGGCGGTCAAGGTCTTAACCGGCGACAACGACCGCGTGGCCGCCACCGTCTGCGAGCAGATCGGCATCGACGCGAGTAACGTCTTGCTGGGCTCCGAGATCGATGCGCTCGACGACGCCGAGCTTGCCGAGCGCGCTGAGAAAACTCATCTCTTTGCCAAACTCTCGCCGCTGCAGAAGGCGCGCCTGGTGCGCGTCATGCGCGAGCTGCTCGGTCACACCGTGGGCTTTATGGGCGACGGCATCAACGACGCCGCCGCCATGCGCGCGAGCGACTGCGGTATCTCGGTCGATTCCGCCGTCGACATCGCCAAGGAATCCGCCGATATCATCTTGCTCCAGAAGGATCTGGGCGTGCTCGAGCGCGGCGCCATCGAAGGCCGTCGCACCTACGGCAACCTGCTCAAGTACCTCAAGACCACGGTGAGCTCCAACTTTGGCAACGTGCTATCCGTGACTGTCGCGAGCCTGTTCTTGCCGTTTTTGCCCATGAGCGCGCTGCAGCTGGTGCTGCTGTCGCTGGTCTACGAGATCGTGTGCATCGCGCTGCCGTGGGACACCGTCGACGACGCCTGGACCGCCCGCCCGCGCGCCTGGGACGCCGCGTCCATCAAGGGCTTCATGCTCGAGTTGGGTCCCGTGAGCTCGCTGTTTGACATCGCGACCTTCGTCGTCCTCTTCTTTGTGGTATGCCCCGCCGCCGTGGGCGCAAGCTGGTCCGAGCTTGCCGCCGCGGGCAACGTCGCAGGCATGACGGCCTTTGCAGCACTCTTCCAGAGCGGCTGGTTTGTCGAGTCCATGTGGTCGCAGACACTCGTAATCCACATGCTGCGCTCCCCGCGCCTGCCGAGCGCGCGCGACCACGCCGCGCCCGCGCTGTGCGCCCTCACCGTGCTGGGCCTGGCGCTCGTCACCTGGCTGCCGGCAAGCCCCGTCGCCGATGCGCTGGGCCTCATGCCGCTGCCGCCGAGCTTCTTCGCGCTGCTCATCGGCATCGTCACCGCCTATATCGCGCTCACCCAGCTGGTCAAGCGTCGCTACATTGCCCGCCACGGCGAGCTACTGTAGCGCCCGAATTGTGGCGCGCGACCCATCAGGCGGTCAAAAAGTCCCGTCTCAAGTTAAACCACTCATTTAAGCACGTCCCCAATGAGTGCGGCGGAATGGCTCCCCTTGACAGCTTAAAGCCGTCATGCAGGAACCATTCCGTCGCAGCCTTATGAAAGGGACTGGGTTGTAAATGTTGGAGAAGAGCCGTTAGCGCCCAGGGGTCAGGATCACCAGGGCGTCGTGCTCAAAGGGATGCTGAGCCACGCGCACGGTGCCGTCACCGTTGTCGCGAACGGGCAGCTTGGCGACGCGCTTGTCTTCCATGTCGAGAACCGTCGCCGTCCAGCCACGCGCGCCGTCGAGCTTAAACTTGAGCGCCGTGGTGCGCGGCAGGTACGTGACGACGCGATCGCCAACGCGCGCCACACGAATGGCCTCGCGCGCGTCATCGAGGAGCTCCTGCGCCGGAACCACGGCAAGTGCGTCGTCGCCAGCCGTAGCACCCAGGCCGGCAAGCACATGCTCGATCGCGCCAAAGTCCCAAACGCCCGCAAACTGCAGACACTCCTGCCAGCGGAACGGCATATCGAAGCCCTCGCCCAGCACCGAGCCCTGGCTCTTGCTAGTCTGCCAGTTCCAAACACCGTGCGCGCCATAGGTCACACCCGCGCTGGCGCCGGCAAGGATCGACGACCACACACTCGCGCGGCAGTCCTGCGCGGTGAAGCGCCAGTACACATTGCGCGACGCACCCATCTGCTCGTAACAAGGCTCAGAGTTGACCATCGGCTTTTTGGGATAGTTGGCGATAAAGTCCTGCGGCAAGTGCCAAGCCTCGGGCTGGCCCTCGTAGTTGTGGCCGGGCTGGAACATGTAGAAGTCCAAGCGGTCCAGGTACCGTGCCGGGATGGTGCGGTTGCCGCGGTTGATATGCATGGTGCGCAACGCCTCGGGCGCGCGATTGACGACTTCGTCGAGGGCATCCTCGTAATAGGCGATCGCCTCGTCGCTGGTAAAGTCGGTATCGCCCGTCACCACGTAAACGGGGTCGAACTCACCCAGGTTCTCGACGACGCGGGCAACGTGGGCACGGACCTCCTCGCGCGGCATAACCTCGGCACCGCAATGCTCGGCAATCTTGGCGCCCCAGGTACCGGGCACGTAGTTGCACCACATAAGCACGAGTGCCGGACGAATGCCGTGCTCGACGGCAGCGCGACACATGGCGGCGGCACGATCCCAGTACGCTTGGTTGGGTCGGGACCAATCAAAATGCACGCCATCCTCGCTGGCATAGGGCCAAATGCCCAGATCGGGGCAGCAGCGATCCCACTGCGGCAGCGTGTTGATCTGCAGCACGTTCATGCCCTGCTCGGCGCGACGGGTCAGATAGTAGTCCCAATCGGCCTCGGCAATGCTCGTAAACGCGCTCCAGCACGTATCGGCAAACCAAAAGAACGGTTTGCCCTCGCACAAAAAGCCATCCTGGCGACCGTTGACGGCCAGCGTTCCCAAACTCATCTGCATGTCCTTTCGTTCGATAAAGGATTTGCGAACCGCCGGAAACTTTCGCGGTAACCCCGCGCGAAAGCCCCCGCCGCTTGGCAAACCCTCGCGGGCGAATCTCACCCGCCCCCCATCAGTCTACCTTGCAAGAAGGGCCCCGCCGGGCTTGCGCCTGACGGGGCCCTGTCGTGTAGGTGAGGTCATATGCAACCGAATGGTTTGGCCTTAGGCCTCCATCTCGGCGAGCTCCTCCTTGGAGAAGCCCGTGGCAAAGACGACGGCAGCGGCGATGACAAAGGAGATTGCCATACCGACGACAGCCCAGACGGTGTTCATCTGGCCACCCTGCAGGTAGTTGGTGAAGACCAGGAAGTTGGAGGCACCGCCTGCGAGGTAATAGGTAACACCCATGAGGCCGGAGAACACAGCGCCGATGGCACCGCCGATGAACATGCCGAGCATGGTGCGGCGGAAGCGCATGAGGATACCGAAGAGTGCGGGCTCGGTGACGCCGCCGGCGATGGCGGAGATGACGTAACCGATGGCGAGAGACTTCTCGTCGGGGTTCTTCATCTTGAGGAAGGCACCGAAGGCGCAGCCCCAGACAGCGGCCATAGCGCAGTTGGTGGAAACGAAGACGAAGGGATCGTAGCCGGCAGCGATGATCTGAACCTGAGCGAGCAGGATGACGGGCATGTGCATGCCGCAGACCACGAAGAGCTGCCAGAAGGCGCCGAGGATGGCCATGACGATCAGGATGCCGATGCCGCCAAGGTCAGCAAGGCCGAAGAGGGCGTTGGCGATCAGCGTACCGATCTCGTTGCCGATCGGAGCGAGGACGATGAAGGCAATGGGAATCGTGACAATCATGGTGCAGAACGGCGTGAAGACCGTGGACAGCACGTCGGGCATGACCTTCTTAAAGAACTTCTCAACAAAGTACAGGACGGGCACCGAGAGAATGATCGGCAGGACGGACTGCTGGTAGTTGGCAGCGGCGATCTGGATGCCGTAGACGGAAATGATTCCGCCACCCTCCTGAGTCGCGACACTCACGACGGACGGGGCCATGAGAGCGCCGCCGAGGAGCATGCCCAGAACCGGAGAGGCGCCGAGCTTCTTAGCCGCGGCATAACCCAGGTAGATGGGGATAAAGGTGAACGTGGCCTCGTACAGCGTGGTGTAGAGGAACGTATAGGTCGGGTCGTCGGCCGAGAGCACACCGAGCATGGTGGGGCCGAGGACGGCCGCGATGGTACGGAACAGACCGCCGGCCATGAGCAGCGGGATGAGCTGGGTCATGGAGCCCGACAGATAGTCAAGGATGATGTTCGGCAGGTTCTTGAGCTCGAACTTCTGCTTGGAAGCGTCGAGGTTCTCGTTGACGGCCTCACCCTGCTTGACGCCGGAGATGGCGACGAACTCGGCGAGCACCTTGGGCACGTTCTGGCCAATGATGACCTGGAGCTGGCTGCCGGCGAACTGGCATCCCAGAACACCCTTGACCTTCTTGATCTTCTCCACGTCGGCCTTGCTGTTGTCCTTGAGCGTCAGACGCAGGCGCGTCATGCAGTTGGTGGCGACGGAAACATTCTCCGCACCGCCCACGAGCTCGAGGACATCGGTGGCAATCTGCTTGTTATCTACTGCCATGGGACCCCTCCCCATATCTTCGTGTGCCAGCCCCCTTGGGCTTAGGCACGCCTTTGGCCCGGCGACTATAACCCCTTACGGTTGCCGGACCCTTGGATACGCTTTTGTAAACAAGGTGTTTACTGAACGTTTACAGGCTTTAGTTTACACGGAGCGCCGAATTTATGGCAATTTTGCCGTCTACAGTCCGGTGAACGGTAGGTAATCGGGGGTGAACGTATTTGAATGGCGGGAAATGGTCTCTTTGACCCTCTATTGATATATAGCCATTTACGTGGGATTTTATTTTGATGAACACCTCACTGATCTGTTAACTCATCAACAGAATCCCTGCTAGAAGCTAGTAAACATATGTTTAGTAGCTCACGACGTGTTCAATTTTGCCGTTTACCGAGTTCATCTGGTTATTCTTCAATTCTAGATTACACTAAACATGTTTAGTTTGTATTGCCGCAGATGCCAGGCATTCGCGGCGTAAGGGAGGCAGCTCATGGAGCTCAAATTGTGTACCTACGCAACCGTCACCACCTTGGGCGACTTTGGCCCCTGGATCAGCAAGGTCGTACTCGACCTGCCCTGCACCGTGCGCGCCAACGACATCGACGCGAACACCTTCCATATATATGTAGAGCGTCACGAGCGCTCGGGCGAGGTTCTGATGCGCAAGGAGCGCGGCGCCGACCATGCCGCGCCCTCCGTGGGTTACATCGACATTCTCGCCGCATATCCGTGCGACGAGAACGGACGTAAGCTCGCCGTGGGCACCCATGTGGCGCTCGAGGTCGCCGAGCAGCGCCTGACCAAGACCATCGAAGGCGGCGTCATGGGCTCGCGCATGCTCGATGACCAGCTGCGCATCACGCAGCTCACAGCTCTTCCCGGCAACGACGGCGACGATCCCACCTGCGGCCTGGTCTTCGACACCTGCCGTGGCGATATCTGCCCCGCGCTCAAAGGCTGGAGCAACGCCACGCAAAAGACCGCCGTCGACGGCATCGCGCTCGAATACGGCTTCTTTGAGCCCACCTTTAAGGCCGAAGACTCGGCATGCTTCAACCCCTTTGCGCCCGAGGCGACGGTCGTGCCCCAAAGGGCACCGCTCGTGGTGTATCTGCACGGCGCCGGCGAGGGCAAGGGCGCCACGCAAGGCGAAGGCGCTACGCGCGCCTATATCGGCAACCGCGTGACGGCCATTAGCCAGGCGCAGATCCAGCGCTACTTTGGCGGCTTTGCCTGGGTGCTCGTGCCGCAGTCGCCCACGTTTTGGATGGACAACGGCGTCGAACAACTCGGTCGCTCCAACCAGAGCATCTACTCCTCCGTGCTCAAGGCGCTTATCGACGAGTTTGTCGCCGAGCATGCCGACCGCATCGACACCGACCGCATCGTGGTCGCCGGTCTTTCCAACGGCGGCTTTATGACCCTGCGCCTGTGCGCCGACTACCCCGATTTCTTCGCCGCGGGCCTTCCCTGCTGCGCCCCGTGGTACAACGCCACGGACGAGGACGTGGCCGCGCTCGCCAAGACGCCGCTGTGGTTTACGCACTCCAAGGGCGACGAGCTTGTGTCACCGCAACAGACCGTGCTGCCGCTGTTCGCGCGCCTGCGCGGTGCCGGCGCCAACGTGCATCTCACCTACTTTAGCCATGTCGAGGACCTGACCGGCGTGTATCGCGAGGCCGACGGCTCGGCCAAGAAGACGTTCAACCACGGCGTGTGGATCCACCAATTCAACGACCTGTGTTATCAAGACTTCGACGGGGGCAACGTACTCATCGACGGCGAGCCGGTGGGCTGCTGGGAGTGGTCGGCCAGGGTCGACCGCTAAGCCCTCCCATCGCGGGGACCGGGGTTTAGTCTTGCAAACGTCCTCGGGCATGCATGGGCTGGCGCTTTGCGCTTCGCGCTGCGCCTGCCCATGCCCCCTGCGGAGTGTTTGCAAGACTAAACCCCGGTCTCCGCTGCGTTGACGTTGCTGTGACCCTGGCCGGCCGCTTCTAGCGGGCCGCCGGGTCGGTGGCGATGGGGGCATGGGTCCCGTCTTGCCTTGCGCGTAACTGGCTGAATTGATTTTGATTGGAGCTGTTCCTATGTCCCAGAAGTTGACTCGGGTGATTGTTACCACTGATATGGAAGTCGATGATATGAACTCGCTTGTTCATTTGGCTCTGTATCTCAACTTGCTTGATGTTCAGGCTGTGGTGTATACGGCTTCGCAGTATCACTTTCTTGGGGATGGGGTTCATACGCTCGGCGAGGTGAATTCGCATTGGCGGACCAAAGGGCGGCGCTCTTATGAGTGGGCTGTTGTGCCTCATGAGCCCGATCCGCTAGCCGGCGAGCTTCGTGAGTATCGGCCGTTTCCCGAGCATTGGATTGAAAGTCTCTGGAGTAATGAATATGCCCAGGCTTGGCCGCAGTTGCAGGCAAATGCGGACGCCGCCGGTGAACCGCCGTTTCCCACGCCTGCCCAGATGATCGAGCGTACGTTTGTGGGAAATGTTGCCTTTGAGGGTGATGTGACTGAGGAAACTGAGGGGTCTCGCGTAATTGCGCAGGCGATTCTGGATGATGATCCGCGTACGTTATGGTTGCTCAGCTGGGGTGGTATGAATACGATCGTTCGCGCCCTCATGAGTATTGCCGAGCGCTATCGCGCCACGCCCGAGTGGCCCGCCGTACAGCAGCGGGTCTATCAGAAGGTGCGCGTGATGGGCGTTGCCGATGGTGTGGGGCAGGATAACTCGTGGCTCGACCATGGGCGCGAGCTCTTTCCCGAGCTCATCTTTTGGCGTACGCCCTATATGTATGGCAACTATTTCGACGCCAAAACAGCTCAGCCCGATACGCTGCCGCTGTTTAAGGCTCCTTGGCCCGAGCAGAATCTCACGCAGGGCAACGGCCCCCTCATGGCGCGCTATATGTTCTATGGCGATGGTAAGGTCTACGAAAACGAGCCCGAGCGCTTTCAGTTTGGCAAGCATGCCCGTCTGGATTGGGGCCTGGAAGGCATGCCCGCGGTGCAGTTTGAGCGCGGCGATTTTATGGCCGAAGGCGACAGCATGACCTATATTCCGCTGCTGCCGTTTGGCCTGCGCGGTATTGACGACCGCGACTTCGATACGCTGCTGGGCCGCATGTTTCTTGATGGACACCCCGATGCGAAGGCACCCGCCGATTTTGCCTCCATCAGCACGCCCGCAGACGACAATCTCAATCCCTACCTGCGTGCCTATCAGGAAGACTTTGCCGCCCGCACGCAATGGTGTGCCCATGATCCGACCATCTGCTCGCATCCGGCGCATGTTGTCGAGGTCACTGCCGACCGCAGCGCCACAGCCGGCGAGCGCGTCAACCTTACAGCGACCATCGTCGACCCCGACGGCAAGGGCTTCGATGCACATTGGGATGTGGCCGTAGACCCATCGAGCTATGCAGGCGTCCAGGATCTGTCGATGTGGCAAGAATGCACGGTAGACACCGCTTTCATCGTGCCCGCCGACGCGCGACCCGGCGACCGCCTTGTGCTCACCCTCACCGTCCAGACGCGCGCCGAGCGCCCCTGCACCCGCTACGGCCAGGTCGCCATCACCGTCGCGTAGCAGCGACGGCGCTCACACTCAACAAGAAGTGCCCCCAAGTGCCGGCCAAATGACGAGAGTGGATAATCTCCCACTTTGAGCCCCCAAACAGGCCAAAAACGGCAGATTATCCACTCTCACTTTGGGGCACTCATTGGGGACAGACTTAAATGAGTAGTCGTTGGGGACGTTCTTGTTTGACTGGTCATTTAAGTACGTC
>CATXML010000028.1 GCA_958372035.1 uncultured Collinsella sp.
GCACCATCGGCCACGTGACCACCACGGGCTACGGCGAGGCGCTGCTCATCGAGGCCCTCAAGGCTGACTCCGGCGAGATCGAGACCGTTGCGCACCTGCGCGGCGCCAAGGCGTTCCTGCCCGGCGTCGAGTTTATTCTGGACATCGGCGGCCAGGACATGAAGTGCCTGCGCGTCAAGGACGGCGTGATTGAGCACATTATGCTCAACGAGGCCTGCTCATCGGGCTGCGGCAGCTTTATCGAGAGCTTCGCCGTGTCCATGAACATGGACGTGCGCGCGTTCGCCGATGCCGCCATCCATGCCAAGGCCCCGGTCGATTTGGGCAGCCGCTGCACGGTCTTTATGAACTCGCGCGTCAAGCAGGCGCAAAAGGAAGGTGCCACGGTGGGCGACATCGCGGCCGGCCTGTCCTATTCCGTCATCAAGAATGCCCTGTTCAAGGTCATTAAGCTGCGCGACCCCAAGGAGATCGGCAGCCAGGTGATCGTTCAGGGCGGCACCTTTATGTCCGACGCCACGTTGCGCGCGTTTGAGCAGCTCACCGGCGTTCATGCCGTGCGTCCCGACATCGCCGGCTGCATGGGCGCCTATGGTGCGGCCCTGCTCGCCCGCGATCGCGCCGGCGCCGACGGCACCTCGACCATCCTTTCGGCCGAGGACATCGCGCACCTCACCGTGACGCAAAAGCATGTCCGCTGCGGCCGCTGCTCCAACAACTGCCAGCTCACCGTCAACGACTTTGGCGGCGGCAGGCGCTTCATTACCGGTAACCGCTGCGAGAAGGGTGCCGGCCACAAAAAGCAAAAGACCGAGGCGCCCAACCTCTTCAAAAAGAAGAACGATCTGCTCTTTAACCGCGAGGTGCTGAGCCCCGACGAGGCCCCGCGCGGCACCGTCGGCATTCCGCGCGCGCTCAACATGTACGAGAACTACCCCTTCTGGCACGCGTTCTTTACGCGCTTGGGCTTTAGCGTGCAGCTGTCCGACCAGTCGAGCAAAAAGACCTACCAGGCGGGCATCGAGTCCATGCCGTCCGAGAGCGTGTGCTACCCGGCAAAGATGAGCCACGGCCATGTGATGAACCTTATCGACCGCGATGTCGACTTTATCTGGATGCCGTGCGTGCGCTGGGAGCGCAAGGAGGACCCGACGGCCGGTAACTGCTACAACTGCCCCATCGTCATGAGCTACCCCACGGCGTTGGCGCTCAATATCGATGAGATTCGCGAGCAGAATATCGAGTTCCTGTACCCGTTTGTGCCCTATCATGACAAGACCGAGCTCAAGCGCCGTCTGTACCAGGTGCTCGCCGTCGACCGTGTGGCCGACGCTGAGGCCGGACGCGGTCGCGTGCGTGGGCCCAAGATCACGCGCTCCGAGGTCGATGCCGCTGTCAACGCCGCCTTTGAGGCCGATGCGCGTTTCCACGAGGACATCCAGACCATGGGCGAGGAGGCTCTTAAGTGGGTCGAGGACCACGGCGGTCACGGCATCGTGCTCGCCGGTCGTCCCTACCATAACGACCCCGAGATCAACCACGCCCTGCCCGAGCTTATCTCGAGCTTTGGCTTTGCGGTCTTTACCGAGGATTCGCTCGCGCATCTGGTAAAGCCTGAGCGTCCGATTCGCGTCGTCGACCAGTGGATGTACCACAGCCGCCTGTATGCCGTCGCCCGTTTTGTGACGATGCGCAACGACCTGGATCTGATCCAGCTCAATTCCTTCGGCTGTGGCCTGGACGCTCTGACCACCGACCAGGTGCAGGAAATCCTTGAGGCCAGCGGCAAGATCTACACCGTGCTCAAGATCGACGAGGTGTCCAACCTGGGCGCTGCGCGCATCCGCATCCGCTCGCTCATGGCGGCGCTCAAGGACCAGGAGGCCGAGCGCTTGGCCGAGGCTACGGCAGCGGGCGAGGCCTACGAGCAGGGCGACGCCGCGCCGGTGGCACCCTCCATGGATGCTCCCGCATTCGCGAGCCGCAAGTACGCGTTCGAGGCGCAGCGTGAGAGCGCCTCGACCGCATGGCCCAAGGTGCCCTTTACCGAGCAGATGCGCGAGGAGGGTTACACCATCCTGTGCCCGCAGATGGCGCCGATCCACTTTGACCTGGTCAAAGAGGTGTTCCGCGGTGCCGGCTACAACCTGGAGCTGCTGCCCTCGACTGACCACGATGCCGTCGAGGCCGGTCTGCGCTATGTGAACAACGACATCTGCTATCCGTCGATCCTGGTGACGGGTCAGATCATGGAGGCCATCGAGAGCGGTCGGTACGACCTGTCCAAGACCGCCGTGGTCATCAGCCAGACCGGCGGCGGCTGCCGTGCCACCAACTACATCGCGCTTATCCGCAAGGCCCTGCGCGAGAGCGGCCACCCCGAGATTCCGGTGATCTCGCTTTCGGCCGTGGCGCTGGGCGAGGACAACCCCGGCTTTAAGATTACGCCGGCGATGCTTAAGCAGGCAGTCTACGCGGTGCTCTTTGGCGACGTGATGATGCAGATGCTCTATCGTTGCCGCCCGTACGAGGCAACGCCCGGTGCGGCGAACGCACTCTACGAGGAGTACATGGCGCGCGCCCGCAAGCTGGCGCCCAAGTTCAACAGGCATAACTACACCAAGCTGTGCCGCGAGGCCATCCGCGCGTTCGACTCCATGCCGCTCGTGGGCGAGGGCACCAAGCCGCGCGTGGGCGTGGTCGGCGAGATCTTGGTCAAGTTCCATCCCACGGCCAACAACCACGTGGTCGACGTTATCGAGCGCGAGGGCTGCGAGGCCGTGGTGCCGGGCCTGCTCGACTTCTTCCTGTACTCCATGAGCAACGCCGAGCTGCAGAAGGACGAGCTGGGAAGCTCTCCCACTACGCGCGCGGGCATGCAGGCGCTCATCAAGCTGGTGGACTGGATGCGCACGCCGGTGGAGGAGATGCTCGAGAAGTCCCGCCGCTTTGAGGCGCCCGAGCGCATCGGCACCATGGCCGACAAGGCCCGCACAGTGCTTTCGGTGTGCAACAACATGGGCGAGGGCTGGCTGCTCACGGCCGAGATGCTCGACCTGATCGATCACGGTGCGCCCAACATCATCTGCACGCAGCCCTTCGCGTGCCTGCCCAATCACGTGGTGGGCAAGGCCGTAATCAAGGAGCTGCGCCGCCAACATCCCGAGAGCAACATCGTCGCGGTGGACTACGACCCCGGCGCGTCCGAGGTCAACCAGCTCAACCGTATTAAGCTCATGATCAGCGTGGCCAAGGAGAACATGCGCGCCGGTAAGGGCTTTAAGCTCGAGAAGGTGGCGCCGCTCGCGATGGACGAGGTCACCGGCCAGATGCGTGCTCATGACGGCTGTGTGAGCTGCGGGCCGGCCAGCGAGGAGGCCGTGGCATCGGTCGCCGAGCGCCTGGGACGCGGCATTAAGAAGTAACTGGCCTGCTATGGGCTAGATATGGGACAAACGGGTGGTAGCCGGTACGGCTACCACCCGTTTTTGCTGGACATATGTTGCGCAAATGACCTTGCTACAGCCTTCCGTGGGCTTGCCCGATTTTTGGGCCGGTCCGGGCTTTGAGGACAAGTTGCTGCGGGCCCAAGGCGATTTTTCGCTCAACGCAGGCCAGCACAGTTTGACCTATCTGCCAAATGACGAGACGACCGCGATTGGTCGCTACCAGGTGCTGCTATACGACAACAACTTTGGTGCGGCAGAAAGCTATCCCAAGTTCGACTGGGGCCAGCTGGGCGCCGCGGTAGTGACTGATTACAGCAAGGGCACGCATTCGTTTGGGCGCGTGTTCGCGGTGGACGAGACCGCACGCACCTACGAGCTCGAGGACCAGATCGCGGTGCCGTTCTCGGGCTACGTCAGCAGTGCGCAGCGCGTCGGCAATTCGAACAGCATGCTCGTGGCATCGGGCCAGGCCAAGACCTTTACCGAGTACGATCGCTGCGGGCTGCCCATCGCCACCTACGAGATGGAAGCCGAGAAGTACATCTATCGCGTGTACAAGTACAAGTTGTAGCGCTGCGCTTAGGTTTGACCAATAGAGTATGAAAACACGCCGTTCGCCGATGCCCCCTCCGCGAGTGGCAGCCATATGGTTTGATGTTGGAAACATATGATTGCCGGCAGGCCATAGGTGACGTTCCCCCTGATATCGGAGGTTCCAGGTATGTTTCGCGCTCCGTTAAATAACTATCGGTTGGGCTAACATGGGTCGCCGTGCTATTTCGATAACCCTTGCAGTGGTCTGCCTGGCTGTGCTCTTGGGCGCTACGGGGCTGTTTGCTATAAGTCGAGAAACATCCTATATGCAGGAATGTGCTTCCGAAGGCTTTGCCATTGATGGCTACTATCGGGATGACAAAACGAGTCGGGAAACCCTGGCTTTTCTTGAGGAGGACAACTGTCGATGGCAGCTGGTCGACCAAGACGGAATCTGCACAGACGGGCAGTTTAAGCGTACGGATGACCCCAACATCCTGATATTAAAGAAGGAAAACGGTGAAGAATTCGGTACGGTCCACGTGGCGTACTTGTCACGCCGACGCGATCAGGGCTTGCTCTACCTTTTTAGAGATACCAGGGTGACCCGTTTTTATCTGGTGAGTACCGGTCCGGCGTTTACAGTGGAGTCTGGCGATGTCGATGCGGACAGCTGATTCACGGCAATAAATCAGCGAGCGGAGCGCGGCCATGGACCGCGCCCCGCTATTTGCTCGTGGCCCGCGTCACGTCTGCGCCATGTCGTGACTCGCGGCTGCGCGCATCCATCCCACGTCGCGTATTACTGCACATCAAACTCCACGCGATCGAGCTCGGGCACATTGAGGTCGATGAGCTTGCGGGCTACACGGCGGTCGTGTGCCCCAAGCGCCTCGCTTGTCGTCACGTGGGCGACAACCTCGCGCTCGACAAGGCCCTCCTCCTCGCCTTCGGTGGCCGAGGTCTCGACGGCAACGGTGTAATCCTTAAAGCCCGGCAGCACCGCGGCAAGCTCGCGCGTGGTTTCGGTGACGCCGTAGCCGTCCTGCACGCCGGCCTGTGCCGAGCCAATGGACCCCGCGGTCATAACGATGCAGGGGATGGCAAAGATCACCGTGCCCACGATGATGCGGCGGCGCACCTTGTGTGACAGCTCATCGACCTCGGCATTTTCCTCGGCGGTCACAATGCCGTCGCCGTTGAGGTCGCGCTTGAGCGGCACGCGCAAAAGAAGTAGTACGGCTTCGGCCGCCAGCGCGATAAAGACGACGTTGATGCCAAACTCGTAGAGGGCCGAGAGAAACAGCGACCCGCTCGCGATGGCGATGCCATAGCCCGCCGCGCACAGGGGCGGCATGAGCGCGGTCGCCACGGCCACGCCGGCGATGAGCGTGGCGGGTTCCTGGTCGCGCGAGTTGCCCAGTCCGCCCGCAAAGCCGCCCGCGAGCGCGACGGCAAGGTCCCACACAGTCGGTGTCGAGTTGTCGATGATGGCGGCCGTGGTGGTGCCAAGGGGCGAGAGCTTAAAGTACAGCGTGGACGTGATTAGACAAAAGACCATCTGCAGCGCGAGGCCGGCAATCGCCTCGACGGCAATCTCGCGGTCGAGCGTGGCGATGCCGTATGCCATGGCAAGGACCGAGCCCATGAGCGGACAGATGAGCATGGCGCCCACGATGGCAATGTCCGAGTCGATATCGAGGCCGATGCTCGCGATCAACATGGCAATGATCAGGATGCATAAATGCGAGCCAGTCAGGCGCGCCCCGTTTACAAAGCGCTTGCGAATCACGTGATAGGGTGCGCGACCCTCACGAATGTTGAACGCGCGCTTTAGGAAGCGTGTGGCGTTCTCCATGGCCTCGCTATGGGCGGGGCGGATGCCGTGGCGCCGGTGATGGCGTTCGCGTAGTCGCTTGATCTGTTGTTTGTCGAGCTCCATGTCCACCTCGTTCTAGCACGGGCCGCGTTGCGCTTGCTGCTATTACTCTACACCGTGGCAAGTGGAACGAATTTCGGGACGCGGGGTGGGGCGTCCAGATGACTTTGCCATCATTTAGCAACGCTCGCAAAATGAATCAATCTCAGCTGCATATGTGACGGAACTGTGTCGAAAGCTGTTGAACAACCGACTTGCCCGCTTTGCCGCATTGTTGCGCAACAAAGACCGGGAAATGCGGCCCTAGACTCGCGGTAACGCAGATAGCGTTGTGTCGAAGGGAGTACAACATGGCAAAGTACAGTCCAAAGCATCTTTCGTCTCCAGCCAAGACCGTCAACGTAAGGGGTGTCGCCAACCGCGCCGTCGCAACTGTTTTGACGGCAGGCCTCATCGCCCAGCCGCTCATGTCGCCGCTGGCGGCAATCGCCGCGCCGACCGGTGACACCACCGATGCCGCAAAGGGCGAAAGTCCCATCGAGAGCACCGTCGTTGCCGGCAACCAGGCGGTCGCGAAGACGGCGGCGCAGCTGGCCGAGGAGTCGGCAAAGCAGTTCGAGGCTGCCAAGGCGGCCTACGATGCGGTTCAGAAGAAGGCCGACGCTGCGGGCCAGGCGCAGAAGCAGGCTCAGCAGCAAAAAGACCAGGCTTCGCAGGCCGTGACCGATAACGCAGCCGAGCAGAATGCGGCAAAAGTCGCTGCGCTTCATGAGAAGATCGACGAGCTTAAGGCGGCTGTCGACAAGGCCGAGCAGCAGCAGAAGAAGCTGGGCGACCTGAACGATCAGCTCGATCAGGCCAACAAGAGCGTCGAGGGTAAGACCCAGGCGCTCAAGGACGCCAAGGCAAAGCAGGATGAGGCCAAGAAGGCCCTCGATGATGCCCAGGCCAAGCTCGAGGCCATGGGTATGGACAAGTTCGAGGCCGCCAAGAAGGCCGTCGAGGACGCGCAGGCCAAGCTCAATGCGGCGAATGCCGATGTGAAGACGGCTGAGGGCGAGCTCGAGGCCGCTAGGACGGCTGTCTCCAATGCCGAGCAGGCAAAGAGCGATGCCGAGTCTGCTCTGACGACTGCCCAGGCCAAGAAGCAGAAGACTGCCAATGCCCTTGCCGCTGCGACCACCGTGCGCGACAATGCCCAGCAGAAGTTCAACCAGGCACAGGCTGCGCTCGATGCCGCGACCTCGGGCACGGGCGTCGACCTGAAAGCGCTCGAGGCCGCCAAGGTCACTGCCGCCAGCGAGCTCGCGACCGCGCAGACCGAGCTCGATGCCGCGAAGGCTGCCGACTTCACCGCACAAACGAACCTCCAGGCCGCGCAGACTGCTGCCAACGCCGCGCAGGAGAAGGTCAACGCCGCCAACGCTGCCGTGTCGTCTGCGCAGACCGCATACAACGAAGCCAACAGCAAACTCGGCGACCTAACGAGCAAGTACAACACCGCCAAGGCTGCTTACGAGCAAGTTCAGCAGACCGAGGCCGACAAGAAAGCTGCCTACGATCAGGCCGTAAAGGATAGGGACGACAAACGCGCCGAGTACAATGCGGCATGCGATGCCGCAGACGCTGCGGAGGATGCCAGCGATGCCGCTAGCGCAGAGGTGGACAAGCTTGAGCAGCAGATTGCCCAGCTCAAGTCCAGCATGACCGTCGATCAAGACATCATCAATAATGGCATGCTCGGTTTTATGGCCTACATTAGCAACGGCAGTGATTTCACTGCCCAGCAGAAGGCCAATGCCAGTGCTGCATCGTCTATGCTCACCGGTGCGCCCAACAAGGACGAGCGATATGACAAGGCTAGCTGGTATGACAGCTATGTTGATCAGGATATGTCTCGCGATACCAATCCGCTCTCCCTCGAGCAGCTACGCAATGCGCTGACGTATCTCGATACTCAGAACAACATCCGCAAGGCAAACGGTCAGTCCGAGCTCAGCGTCAGCCTCCGTATGACGGCTGCAGCAGCGCTCAACGCATCCTATTCATCGAATATTTGGGGACACTCGAATTTGTATTTCGATTCTAGCGAGAATCTCGCCGGTGGTGGCGGCGTCTACATGGGAGGCGAGACTGTCGACACACTCGGCTGGCCTTATACCGGCCTCTACACGCAGGAGAAAGAGCTGTTTGATCAAGAAGCTGCTACTAATAGCGATCTTGCCTCTCATCGCTACGATTCTGATTATATCTATTGGAACTATTACAACGTGTATTCGAAGTGTGGCCACTATCTCAACATTATCAATGCGGGTAACGAGGCCATCGGCATCGCAACTGGTAGCGGTAAGAACACCGATTCCGAGGTAACCATATTCGATTACAGCGCTGATGACACTCAGACTGATTTCACTGTCTCCGAGTTCAAGAAGCTCGTGAACGACTACATTGACTCCGCTTACAGCGCCGGCGGTACGCAGGCACAAAAGCAGCAGCTCAAGGAGCTTCAGGGCAAGCTCGCCGATGCGCAGAAGAAGTTTGGAACTGCTAGCGGCGCCTATAACGATGCGCTCAACAAGCAGTTTGACGCTCAAGAGGCCTTTAAGGCTGCCGACACGAACGTGAACACCGCCAAGGGCGAGTACGAGAAGGCTAAGTCCGGTACCGCCACCGCGAAGACGGCATACGACGCCGCGAAGGACGCACTCGGCGGAATCGACATCGAGTCCCTCAAGCAGAACCTCGACGCCGCCAAGGGCGAGGCGGCTACTGCCAAGGCAGCTCTCGATAAAGCAAATGCCGCGCTCGTCGACAGCCAGACGAAGGCTGACGAGGCTGCTGCTCGTAAGACAAAGGCTCGCAGCGCTCGCGACGCCGCCAAGGCAAAGTCCGATAAGGCCAACAAGGCGTATGGCGACGCTACCGCTTCGGTCAAGGACCTTACCGCCAAGTGCGATGCCGCTAGGACAGAGTCCAATCAGGCTAACGAGGCGTATGGCAAGGCAAAGGCGGCCGACGTCACTGCCCAGGCTGGCGTTGACGACGCCAAGGCCGCAGCGACTGCCGCGGCAACGGCCCTCTCGAATGCGCAGCAAGCGGTCAACAACAAGAAGCAGGCGCTTGCCGCCGCACAGCAGGAGGTCACGTCTGCCCAGACGGCCCTCGACGCCGCGAACGCCGCATTCCAGCGCTACGCCGATGCTCAGAAGGCGCTTGATAACGCCGAGGCAGCCCATAAGGCTGCTGTCGCCAGCGTGAACGCTGCTCAGGACCAGCTCAAGGCCGCCAACCAGGCAGTCGTGGACGCCAAGCAGGCCATCGCCGATGCCCAGACCGAGCTTGAGGCTGATCAGGCCCTTCAGGCCGATCTTGAGCACGTCGACCACGAGGCTTCCCTTGCCGCTGGCGTAACGGTATTCAACGCGGGCTGGACGGCACAAAATCAGCTACCCAAGCTCGATGCTGCCTATGCTCGCTATAAGGCCGCCGTCGACGCCGAGAAGGGTCTGAAGCAGGCCGAGGCCGACGTCGATGCCAAGCTGTCCGATGCCAACGACGCCTATGCCGCCGCGCTGGCAGAGCTTAACGACGCCAAGAAAGCCCTGGCAGCCACACAGGCCGAGTACGACAAATATCATCCCAAGGCCGAGCCGCAGGCTAAGCCCCAGGTTGCGCAGGCCGCCGCAAAGGCCCCCGCTGCCAAGAAGCAGGCCGCAGATGGTGCGCTCGCCCAGACGGGTGACAACTCCGCGCTTGCGGGCGAGGTCTTCGTCATCGGCGGCATTACGCTCGTAGCTGCGGGCGTGACGCTGGGCGATCGTCGTCGCAAGCACATGTAGCATTTTGAGTACTGGTTTCGCATGAGCTGCGGTTAATTGCGAGACTGACTCGATAGCTCAACCGATAAGGCCGGCGTGCTGTGATACTCAGCGCGCCGGCCTTTCTTTGTATTGGCATCAAAAAGCCCGGTCGGCAGCCACAAAAGCTACCGACCGGGCAAGTCATAGGCAATATGATTGCGACCGGGCTGTTGACTGGTTGCGAGCGAACAGCCGCTCAGCTTATCCCAGCAGGCTCAAACCCACAGAGACAAACGCCAGGATAACGCCGACGATGGACTCGCCACCGAGCAGGCCGCTGGCAACGACCAGGCCCTGCTCCTGGAAGGCGGCATCCTTGGCGGCCTTCTCCTCGTCCGAAAGACCGGCCTCGGCGTCGCGGTGGGCTGCCCACTTGTCGTAGGCGAGCTTGACGCAGGAGCCCAGGAAGGCCGTGAGCGACATGTAGAACGGCAGGTACACGCCCAGGCCGATCATCATGGCCGGAATGCCGAGCCAGTACATGACGATGCCGGCGATAAAGCCACCTGCGAACCACGGCACACTCGGGATGCCCGAGACCATGGTGGCGACGACGCTTGCTTGCGCGGCCACAAAGCTCTTGTCGGGGCCGAAGGCGTCCGGACCATAGGCGGTGACGAGCGCGACCATGACAGCGGCAGCGACCAGGGCACCCACGATGCCGCCGATGGCCTGGCCGACCCACTGTGCGCGCGGGTTGGTGCCCAGCACGGCGCCGGCCTTAAAGTCGTTCATGACGTCGCCCGCAAGGCCGCACGCCACGGCCACGATGCCGGCGATAAAGAACAGCTTGACCTGCGCAAGCTGCGCGAAGGCTGCCACGATGAGCATGACGATGAGGCCAAAGATCTCCATGGGGTCGATGCCCGTCTGGCCGCAGCTCTGTGCACTCATGATGGTGGTGATAAAGGTGAACAGCGTGACAATGACGGCCGGGACGGGACCAAGGTCGAGCGCGATGGCAAC
>CATXML010000029.1 GCA_958372035.1 uncultured Collinsella sp.
CACGCCACCCTCGAGTGCGGCGATACGGTCCTCGAAGACGTCCTGGGTGGAGTTGGTCAGACGGCCGTAGATGTTGCCGGCGTCGGCCAGGCCAAAGCGGTCGGCAGCGTGCTGGGAGTTACGGAACACGTACGAGGTGGTCTGATAGATAGGCACGGCGCGGGCATCGGATGCAGGATCGGCGCTCTCCTGGCCAACGTGCAGCTGCAGGGTATCGAAACCAAAGGTGTGCTCGGGGTTGTTGATGAACTGGCTCATGATGATCTCCTTGATCGAACGAAAGTAAAAAATAGAGAGAAGTAAGTCGCTGTCTCCTGATCACGCCGACGGGCGCAAACAGGAGCCCGGCATTCGTCTTGGTAAGCAATTCATATGCGGGCCTCCTTTCGCGTCCCGATTCCGTAGTCGGCTTAATAACCTACCGCCTTTGTGTGTTTTGAATAGTACGGGCATTGTCTCCCTCGGTCAATCACTTAAAAGCGCTAACTTGTTATCTGTTTTATAGATAGCAACCGAAAGGATGGTGTCGATGACCCTTCAGCAGCTTCGCTTTCTGATCGCCGTGGCAGAGTCCGGCTCAATCAACGCCGCAGCTCAGCGCCTCTATACCGCTCAGTCCAACATCTCAAACGCCGTCAAAAGTCTGGAACAGGAACTCCATTTGGAAATCTTTACGCGCTCCAGCCGCGGCGTCACGCTCACCAACGACGGCACCGAGCTTTTGGGCTATGCGCGCCAGGTCGTAGAGCAGGCCGACATGCTCGAGGCACGCTACGAGGACGGCGGCATCCCACAAGCCCGCCTCGCCATTTCCGCCCAGCACTACGCCTTTTCGGTCGAGGCCTTTGTCAACGTGGTCGAGCGCTGCCGCGACAGCAAGTTCGAGTTCATCATGCGCGAGACCACCACATCGCAGATCATCGATGACGTCCGTGCGTTTCGCAGCGATATTGGCATTCTGTATCTGGATGACTTTAACGCCCGCGTTCTGCGGAAGGCCTTCGCCGATGCCCGTGCAAGCTTCCATCCCCTCTTCGACGCAACGGTCCACGTCTTCGTGAGCGAGCGCCACCCGCTCGCACACCGCCCCCAGCTGTCCCTTGCCGACCTCACGCCCTATACGCGCTACAGCTTTGAGCAGGGAACCTCAAACTCCTTCTATTACGCCGAGGAACCTTTTAGCTATATCCCTTGCGACCGCAACATACGAATCTCGGACCGCGGAACACTTACTAACTTACTTATCACGTCGAACGGTTACACTCTGTCGACCGGCGTCCTCTCCAATGAAATGCAATGGGGCATGGCATCGATCCCGTTAGCAGACGCCCCAACGATGCACGTAGGCTATATCATGCACGACGAGCGCAAGCCCTCTCCCCTCTTGCAGCAATACCTCGACGAGCTCAACCGCACCATCCATGCCAACTAACTGTCGGAAGACGGGGCAGAAATCATAGATTGCTAGCCCCCGGCGGGCATGGCGCTACAATGGTCACTCACATGAAACGCACTCAACGAAAGGAAGTCCGTGAAGGTCATCATCTATACCGACGGCTCGGCCCGATCAAATCCGGGACGCGGCGGCTACGGCGCCGTGCTCAAATACACCAACCCCGCCGGCAAGACCTTTACCTCCGAGCTTTCACGCGGCTACGCTAAGACCACCAACAACCGTATGGAGCTCATGGCCGTTATCGTGGCACTCGAGGCGCTCAACCGCCCCTGCGACGTCGAAGTCCATTCCGATTCGCAGTACGTCGTCAACGCCTTTAACAAGCACTGGATCGACGGCTGGAAAAAACGCGGCTGGAAGACCGCCAACAAGCAGCCTGTCAAGAACCGCGATCTGTGGGAGCGCCTGCTCACCGCAAAGAGCAAGCACAAAGTGGAGTTCATCTGGGTTAAGGGCCACGCCGGCCATGAGCTCAATGAGCGCTGCGACGAGCTTGCCACCACGGCGGCCGACGGCAGCAACCTCGATATCGACGCCGGCTTTAACGAGAGCGACCTGTAACGGCGTTTTCGCACGCTATTTCCTGCCCCCTCGCGCTACACTCATCCTGTAAACCGAACGACACGAGGGGGACACATGCTGCGCATAGCGACCATCGGCACATCCATGATCACCGACGACTTTATCCAAGTCGTCAATGCAAACGACCAGGCTGTATTCGTAGGCACGCTCTCGCGCAACGCCGAGCGCGGCGCTGCCTTTACCACTGAGCGCGGCGGCGAGCGCAACTTCACTGCACTCGACGAGCTCGCATCCGCCGCCGACGTCGACGCCGTCTACATCGGCAGCCCCAACGCGCTCCATTACGAGCAGGCGCTCGCCTGCATCGCCGGCGGCAAGCACGTTATCGTCGAAAAGCCCTTCTGCGCCACCGAAGCGCAGGCGCTGGAAGTCTTCCGCGCTGCCGAGGCAGCAGGTGTCGTGGCCCTCGAGGCCATGCGCCCGCTCCACGACCCCGCTTTCCACGCCATCGAGGACGCTCTGGGCGAAATTGCGCCCATTCGCCGCGCCTCACTGCGCTTTGGCAAGTACTCCTCGCGCTACAACGAAATCCTCGCAGGACGCGCCAGCAACATCTTCGATTGCAATATGGCATCGGGCTCCCTCATGGACATCGGCGTCTACACCGTCGAGCCCATGGTCGAGATTTTCGGCATGCCCTCCGGCCTTACGAGCATGACTACTCTGCTCGACCCCACCACGCGACAGCTCACGCACGGCCCCATCGACGGCTGCGGTTCCATCCTCGCCAGCTACGGCGGTGGCCGCATCTCCGTCGAGCTTGCGCACTCCAAAATTACGAATGACCTGCTGCCATCGCAGATCGAAGGCGAGCGTGGCACTATCCAGATTGACCATCTGTCCACGCCCCGCAACGTACGCATCGATTATCGCGGCGACGTCGTGCGCGGATCGGCGACCGAGGCGCCGCGCGAGCAAGGCGACAACGGGCGCGCGCTCAACCTGCCCAAATCGAGCAACACCATGGAGTACGAGCTCGCCGACTTTATCACCGCCATCGGCGGCATCGATAACGTTAAGGAAGAGATTTGGGAGACCCCGGCGGGACGCCATGAGCTTGGCCACTATCGCGATGTCACGCTTGTCTCGCTGCGTATCATGGATGCCGTGCGCCAGCAGGCCGGCATTACCTTTCCCGCTGATTCAGTCAAGCAGGCCTAGCGATGGGCTTCTTCGAAACGTTCTTCTCCAGCGTCACCGGCGGCAGTCGAGAGCCTCAAAAACCATCAAACGTCGAGCTCGAGCTGCGCCGCAGGCTTACTGTGCTCGCAAGCGACGAGGCCACTCAAGACACTCCCCTGCGCTATTTCCTACGCTGGGAGGGGCAAGTCCAAGGCGTTGGTTTTCGCTTTACCAACACCAACCTCGCACAGGCACGCGCACTCACCGGCTGGGTGAGTAACATGGAAGACGGGTCAGTCGAGATGGAGATACAGGGAGCTCCGGCAAACATCCTGTCTCATCTCGAGGCGCTTCATGCCTCCTATGAGCGCATGGGAACGCGTTTTCGCCTCGTAGACGCCCAGACCCGAGCCCCATTTGCCCATGAAGACGGTTTCATTCCTCGTTATTAGTATTGTGTGCTAAATACGGTATCATTTACCTACGACCGTTGATAGAAAAGAGGCGAGGCGCATGGCGGTGCAAAGAAGGAATACCAAGCAGCGAAAGCTGGTTCTTGACGCTGTGCGCCAAAGCTATAACCATCCCACCGCCGACGAAATCTACAACGCCGTACGCGAACAGGATGACAAGATCAGCCGCGGCACGGTCTACCGCAACCTCAATCTCTTAGCCGACGCAGGGGAGATTCTCTCTATTAAGACGCCGGGCGGCAGCCGCTTCGATCGCACCATCGAGCCGCACGCACATATCATCTGCACCTCGTGCAGCCGCGTCATCGACGTGCCGCTCCCCTTCGATGCCCAACTCGACGACAAGGCGTCCGAGCAAATCGGCTGGGACGTCACATCGCACTACACCATCTTCGAGGGTCTCTGCCCCGACTGCCGGTAGATGTTTGGGACATGCCTACACAGCAAGTAGACGACGCAGTTCTTCTTCGACCGTGCGCGCGTAGCGGACGCGGTCGTTGATGCCGCGCATGCTGGGGTTGCAGCTCTCCATCAGATAGGGATGGCCCACCACGTTGAGCATGTCACGATCGTTCTCATTGTCGCCAAACGCCATCATCTCATCGGGCGAAATCCCCAGAGCGCGACCGTAATCGGCAAGCGCGGAGCCCTTGCCCGAATCGAAACCGATAAAGTCCGTCCATTCGGTTCCCGATGTCATGACATCGACTCGATCGCTAAAGTGGCGCTCGAAATACTCCAGCGCCGCCTGCTGCTCCGCCTCGGGCGTCTGGAAGGCAATCTTAATGACGTCCTCGTCGATGTCTTCGGGACGGTCGACTACCGCCACATCGCAGTGGACCTCATAACGCAGGTGGTCAACAAACGCATCGTTGCCGCCCATGGTGTAGAGGTGCCCCTCACACGAAAGGGTCACGTCGGCATGGGGATACGCAACCACGGCATTCGCGATATCCATAGCAAGGCTACGCTCCATGGAACGCTTGACAACGGCACGCCCCTCGCTCATCACCAGGGCTCCGTTTTCGCATACATAGGCGAGTTCATCGGCCACCGGGGCAAACAGGTAGCGCAAGCTCGCATATTGACGGCCGCTCGCCGGCATAAACACGATACCGCGACGATGCAGCTCATCAATGAGCTCAAAGGCCTCGGAACGCGGCTCGCGCTCCCCCGGATGCAGCAACGTGCCGTCCAAATCGCATGCAATCAGCTTGATTCCCTCAAGACCCATATGCTTCCCCCAAAGCCTCCTATCAACAGCAAGACGGACTTTGATTGGTCGCCCCTCAAAGCCCGTCTTGCGCATACGCACGCTTAGCCGCGCGTCTTTTTTACGATGGTAAAGTCGGGAGCCATGCTCACGACGACATCCGCCGCGCTCGATGCAAAGCGTCGGTCCGCATCGAGTTCGCGGGTAACCACCGAGAGCCGAACACCCTCGACACCCCGGAGCATGCGGCCCAAAACAGGCTGCACCGGCGTATACATGCGCACGGTATGCTCGTCCGAGTCGCCCCGGAAGAGCGGCGCATGCATGTTGCCGATCTCCCAGCACGCATGCGCGAGCGCAATCGGATCCATGCGGTCGACTTCGACCAAATAAACCTCGGCGCTGCGCAGGCGCACGACAACCGCCACGGGCACCATGCCCGAACGGTCAATGGCGAGCACGTCGCCATCGGCAAGACGACCGCCGTCGGTAGCATCCAGCCGAACATCAATCGTGCGCCCCAGCTCCGTCACGCCCACAAACGCGCATACATCGGCCTGGTCCCAATCGAGCAGCAGCTCGTCAACTTCAAAGACGCCGCCCAACTTCCGGCGAAGCAGGAGTTCATAGGACGGATCGTTGAGATTTCCCAAGCATGTCGTCGAAACCAGGCGTTCAGACATACTCTAACCCTCGACCTCAACGAGCTCGATATCAAAGTTGAGGTCCTTGCCGGCCAACTCGTGGTTGGCGTCGAGCGTCACAGCCTCGGGCGTCACGTCAATGACGACGGCGGGAACGGGCATGCCGCTCGGCGTGGACAGGAAGAGCTTCATGCCCTTCTCGATCTGCTCGATGTTGGGAACCTGCTCGGCCGGGAAGGTCAGAACCATCTCGGAATTGTGCTCGCCGTAGGCATCGGCAGCAGGAATGTGCACGGTCTTCTTCTCGCCCACCTGCATGTCGACAACAGCGGCGTCGAAGCCCTTGATCATCTGGCCGGCGCCGCAGGTGAACTCCAGCGGCTCGCCGCGATCGTAGGAGCTATCGAACTGCGTGCCGTCGTCGAGCGTGCCGCGATAATGGGTCTTGACCTTCTTGCCCTGGTTGGACATGGTAACCTCCGTGATAAGGGCGGCGCACAACGCGGGCCGCCGTGTACATATGGCGCTAACTATACCCTAGTCATACAATTCAAAGACAGTTTGCAAAGAAACGCTGCAACCGGAGGAACCATGGCATATCCCGTATTTGACCTACACTGCGACACCGCCGACCGCATCGGCTGGGCCACGCTCGATCTCGACCTGCGCTTTACCGCCGGCACCGACGGTTATTTCCCCGGCGACGAAACGCATCCGCAAGATTTCGACCTCATCGAGGGCAATGCCTGCGCCATCTCGCTCGCAAAGATCGGCAACACGCCGTGGGCACAGTGCTTCGCCACATTTGTCCCCGACGAGATTCCCACCGCCCACGCCGCGCGCTTCCAGGCGCAGATCATGGCACACATGAGCGGCCAAGCAATGCTCAACCACGACCGCATGGTCAACGTATGCAACGCCGCAGACATTCGCCCCGCGCTCAAAGACGGCAAGGTCGCCTGCATCCACACCATCGAAAACGCCACGTTCTTTGCCGAGGACCCCGCGCTGATCGAGGTGCTCAAGAGCCTGGGCGTACTCATGTCATCACTCAGCTGGAACGCGCAGGGACCGCTCGCGAGCGGCCACGACACCCACGCCGGTCTCACCGCCGCCGGCATCGAGGCACTTACGCAGATGGAGCGCGCCGGCATGGTACTTGATGTCTCCCACCTCAACGATGAGTGCTTTGACGAGGTTGTCGCCCACGCCACGCGTCCCTTCGTCGCCAGCCACTCCAACTCCCGTGCGGTTTGCGGCGTCAAACGCAACCTTACCGACGACCAGTTCCGCACCATTCGCGACATGGGTGGCATCGTCGGCCTCAACTACTGCAGCGAGTTCCTTTCCAACGACGCAACCGACGAAACCGCCGCAGACGTCACCTTCGACCAGCTGGCGGCACATATCGAGCACTGGCTCGACCTGGGCGGCGAAGATGTCATCGCACTCGGCGGCGACTGGGACGGCGCCAAGGTACCCGACTTCCTCTCTGATGCCAGCAAGATGCCCGAATTCCAGAACATGCTCTCCAAGCACTTTGGCAAGACCGTGATGCAGAAGCTCTGCAGCGACAACGCGCTCGCCTTCTTCGAGCGCTATTAAGAGCGCAATTAATTTCGCATCCCTTGAGCGGGCCGGCCTGGCCCGCGGTCGGCCAGGCGGCCCGCCCCCCAACCAAAGGACCGCATTTTTCGCAGCAAATTACGAGTTACGTACCCCGACCGGATGGAACGCTCATCCCCGTCGTCGTTACCAAAAAGCGCGTCAAGAACTTTAACCTACGCGTCACATCGAGCGGCGAGGTCCACGCCAGCGCACCGCTCGGCGCCAGCCACGAGCGCATCGAAGCGTTTGTGAAGCGCAACAGCGCCTGGATTATCAGCCGACTTGCCCAACGTGAGCAACGTCAGGCGACAGCGCGAGAGCCGCTCAGCCCCTCGTCCATCATTGCACTTTGGGGCAAGCCCATCACGGTACAGGACGCACTCGATCACAACTTTGCATCGCCCGCACCGCGACCCAAGCAGGCCACCTTCGCAAGTTTTATGGGTACCGACGAATCGGACGAAAGCCCACAGGCCAAGCGGCGCGCAATCCTCGACGGCCTAACGTCCGACGAGCTCCAAGCCCACATCGACCAGCTCTACGCGTCCGAGGTCACCGCAGCGCTACGCGACATCGTGCACGCGTACGAAATCGCAATGGGCGTCACCGTGGCCCGCGTCTCCGTGCGCAGCATGAAAACGCGTTGGGGCTCCTGCACACCCAAAACCGGCGCCATTCGCATCGCGCGCGAGCTCGCCGCCTACCCTGTCGAATGCCTCGACATGGTTGTCGCCCACGAGCTCGTCCATCTGCTCGAGCCGAGCCACAATCAGCGCTTTCACGCCCTGCTCAACACGTACTGTCCCAACAATAGAGCACTGTCTCAGCGGCTCAAGCAGCCACCCCTCAACAAGCTCTAGCGTCGACTAGCGCACGCGCTCGATCTCGACGCCGCAGCTTGCCAGGGGCAGGCCAACAGGAGCCCACGGCTTATCGAGCTTTATGCGCACACCAAGCAGCGAGGGATAACGGCGCAGCAGCATCTGGGCTGTCCCCTCGGCTGCCGCCTCGATGAGCTTAAACGTATGCTCGCGCAGATAGCCATCGACATCGTGGCACACCGAGCCGTAGTCAATCGAGGCGTCCAGGTTATCGTGCTCCCCCGCCGCGCGCAGGTCGGCATAGAGCACCAGAGAAACGATGAACTTCTGACCCAGCGCGTTCTCCTCGGGATACACGCCATGGTTGGCAAAAACCTCCAGGCCGTCAATGACAATACGATCGGCATGGCGCAAATCGTCATAGCTCACGTGAGGCACCGCCGTTGCGGTGGATATTTCGCCCCTTCCACGGCGGGCGAGCTCGGCGCCTTCGGTCTTGGTTGCATTCTCGGGCAGTTTCTTGTTACTCAACGCGATCGTCTCCTTCGTTTAGAACCCCGACCGCGCAAACTAACTACACGCGAATCGACAGGTTCTTTTTATCATCGCTCCAGTTGCAAGCGTTGCGCGCGGGGCATGCAAAGCAGGCACGCGACGCTTTGTCGGCTGCATAGAGCAGACGCTCAAGCGGTTGGCTGTTCACGCGCAGCTTTCGATGGCCCAGAATGGCCGTCTTAATGGCTGCGGCATCGGCCGGCTCAAACGCCACGTCATCGGGCATGCCGCCGAGAATCGCATCAGCGACGCGTTCGCTTGCAACATCATGGGATATACCCGATTCATACTGTTCATCTTTGCCGATATCGTGAAGAAGTGCTGTGGCGTAGATGACCTCGCGGTCAAATTCGAGCTGCTCCTCGAGATTCTTGATCCACATAATGCGAGCGACATCGAGCAGATGGTCAATACCGTGGCGGCAGAAGATGCGCCCCGATTCCAACTGTGCAATGTTGCCCAGGTGCCGCCGGAACAGCCCGTTGGTACAAATGTAATCAATGCGAGGCATGGCGCCAAAGGGGGCCAGGCCCGAAGCCATAAAGCCGCGACGCGACGTCCCCTCATCGGTCTTCGATGTAAAGTCGTTGACGACTCTCATGGTTAACGGTCCAGCATCCTAAAGAAACGCTCCTCGAGCGCGGGATCGGTCTCAAAGACGCCGCGGCGAGCGAGCGTCACGGTCTTGGTGCCGGGCTTTTGCACGCCACGCATCGTCATGCACATATGCTCGGCCTCCATCAACACAATCGCTCCCTGGGGAGCGAGATACTCCATGAGGGCATCGGCAACCTGCGCACACAGCTGCTCCTGCAGCTGCAGACGGCGGGCATAAACCTCAACCGTGCGAGCAAGCTTGGAAAGCCCGGCCACCCGACCGTTAGGGATATAACCAATGGCGGCCTTGCCATAAAACGGCAGCAGATGATGTTCGCACAGCGAGTAGAACGTGATGTCGCGCTCGATAACCAAATCGTTCGAAGCGACGGCAAAGGTTTTGGACAGGTGTTCCTCGGCACTCTGGTCCATACCGCCGGCGATCTCACCATACATACGGGCAACGCGCGCCGGGGTCTCCAGCAGGCCCTCACGAGTTGGGTCCTCGCCTATGCCCTCAAGCAACAGCTTAATGGCGGCCTCGACTTTTTCCTGATCGACCATCTGGGCCTCACTTTTCCGATTTCACGTTCGCGCTATGGTACCACGCCCTCCGGCATCGACCACAAGCTACATAGTATGGGTCGAATAGACCGGATCATCACGCCAAAGTTCAACCGCATCACAAAGCGCAACGCCCTCGCGCTCAGCACGGGCGCGCGTAGCGTTCATATCGATCACGCGCTGGTTGCTCGAACCCCTAAAGCGCAGCGAGATATCGTACAGGTCCTGAACAAACGGGCCGTCCACCAGCATGTCAAGGCAGGCAAGGATGCGGTCCGTCACCTCGGTATGATGACGACCACCCGGCATAAGCTCCTCGAGCACGTCACCGGTAAAGCACCAAATGGTCTTCCCCGACCCCACTGGATAGGCCGCGCGAACACGCTCGACAAACTCAACGAGCCCCGCCTGATTCTCGGGCTCCATGGGCTCGCCGCCCAGAATCGTCAGACCATCGATAAAGGGATGATCGAGACTCTTGATAATCTTGTCCTCGACGGCACGATCGAACGGCTCACCCGCAGCAAAGTCCCACGCAACAGAGTTAAAGCAATTCTTGCACCCACGACGGCACCCGCTTACAAACAGAGAAGTACGAACGCCTTCTCCATCAGCAATGTCGAAATACTTAATGTTCGCGTAGTTCATAGGTAACTCTCCCGGGAGGCCGGGACATATCATCCCGTCCTCAAACATTCTCGGCCTGCGGCCTGCGAAACTGCGGGCGGGACGATATGTCCCGGCCTCATGCAAAGGGTAACTCAATGAACGAAGCGAACATCGAGCATAGGGTTCGAGGTCCAATAAAAACTGGGTTGCGGCTCAACCGCCATCGCAAGTAAATCGCAGCTGCAGCTCGAATTATTTCCGCTAAGAACTTCGAGGAGTGAGCAGACCGCATGCTGCATCTCAGCTACGCCAACTTGGCTGAACCGAGAGGGCCGCTTGGGCTTTTGCTCGATATGAGTTCCGCACGCAAAGAAGGCCACTTAATGTGGCCTTCGTCTTGCGCA
>CATXML010000030.1 GCA_958372035.1 uncultured Collinsella sp.
CCTGCAAAGAGCATGGAAGGGTCGAATAGCTGGCCGACGAACGCATCCGTAAAGCTGCCGCCAAATTCTGAGAGTATCATTCCCGTGATTACGGCACCAAGAAGCCTCACGGCAACGCCGCCGATAAGGAATAAATGTCCTACTCGACGAAGCGTATGGCTGCATTCAAGGTCAAAGGGCCTGCCTTCCTTTTCAATGTTGAAGAAAAGCCTGCGCACGCTTAGCGCGATGGTAAGCGCGAGGCATGTCATCAAGAGGCTCCCTATGGCAGTGTGACCATCGTGTGCAACGAGCATAAGTGGGGCCTGCGCATCGGTACCGACGATAGCAAGGCACGGTCCTTCGCCGGCTTGAAGTTCTACGGATTGGAGACACGACCCTTGGGAGAGGCCAGGCAATATGAGTAGAAGGTCAATCATAATGACTGCGAGGAGTCCCAGAGCGAGCGCTGTGGTAATGCAGATTGTGGCCCATTTGCAGATGCGAGCGAGCTTCTTCAGTTTAGCTATCGTCTGTTCGCGGCTGATGGTTTCATTCGATGTGGACGCGTTCCAGCGGATCATAGCCCCTCCAACCAATCTCTTGGATGATACTTGTATCATATATCATAATTAATGATAAACGATAAATAATTACGGATACTGAGTAAGTAATGATTGAAAACGATTAGCGTGAGCTATTAGCTCATTTTGGATGCCGGAGTTTAGCGCGCGGGGGATGAGGACAAATGCCAAAACTTCCCGTGATCGCGCAAGTGCTTCATCGGGTTTCCCCAATTCATCCAGGAAAACGGCCGTAAACGATTGGAAATAACCGCTGAGCGGTCGAAAACTACCGTTCACCGATAATTTCTAAACTGGTTCTAACTGGTATTAAGTCAAAAAGACCAATTCACAAATCTTCACAATGACCTGCATTTTTTCTACATGCCATTTTTGGCCACCCTGCGTTGTTTAGACACAGAAAAGGTTCCGATCATTCGTCGAACCATTTCGAAACGGTTTCAAAGCCGCAGGTAGAAGTGTTAACGAGCGGTAAACGGTCGATTTATCGCCGTGAGCGGTGCAAAAACGTTTTACTGCGTGAATCAGCGAAAGCGACCTCTTCTGTGATGATATAGTGACAACAACACGTCACGTGGTTACTACCAGTTGAGAGACCACTGGTCTTCAAAGAACGCTTTCCAAGAAGCTTTAAGGGCGTCCGCCCGCTGGCTTCCGAAAACATCGGACTCAGATCGTACACACCTTCGGAAGGGAAATTTGAATGGTTGGCTTTATTCTTACCGGTCATGGACAGTTCGCACCCGGCCTCGCAAGCGCTATCGCTATGGTCGCCGGTGATCAGCCCGCTTTTACCGTCGTTCCTTTCGAGGGCGACCAGGCTGCTTCCTACGGTGAGGATCTCCGCGCCGCTATCACCGCCATGCGCGAGGAGTGCGATGGCGTGCTCGTCTTTACCGACCTGCTTGGTGGTACCCCGTTCAACCAGGCAATGATGATTGCCCAGGATGTCGACAACGTCGAGATTCTGACTGGCACGAACCTTCCCATGGTTATTGAGCTTCTGTTCCTCCGCGGCAACGCTACGCTCGCCGAGCTTGGCGAGCAGGCCGTGACCGTTGGCCAGACGGGCATCACCGCCCAGACGGTTGCCTCCGTCGCTGGTGCCGAGGAAGAGGATATCTTCGGTGACGAGGACGGCATCTAATGGCCGATTTCGGAGCCAGCGTCCTGAGCTCCTCGGTCGCTCTTTTAGGTCTTCTCGTCATCATGGGTGTGATTTACACCATTTGGTCTCAGATCAACATGAAGAAGAAGCAGAAGTACTTCAAGGAGCTGCACACCGAGCTCAAGCCGGGTCAGGAGGTTCTTTTCGCCGGCGGTATCTACGGAACCGTCAAGGGCATCGAAGGCGAAAAGGTCCAGATCAAAGTCCGATCCGGTGCCGTCGTAGATGTTTCGCGTTACGCGATTCAGGAGATCAAGTAACTGTCGTCAGCAAATAACGAAAGGAAGCTGATCAACATGGCAGAACCCAACATTCTTCTTACCCGCATCGATAACCGACTGGTTCATGGTCAGGTCGCTACCCAGTGGAACTCCACCTTGGGCTCCAACCTCATTCTCGTCGCCAACGACGATGTGTCGACCAACACCATGCGCCAGAACCTCATGAAGATGGCCGCTCCCGCCGGCGTCGCTACGCGTTTCTTCTCCCTGCAGAAGACCATCGACGTCATTGGCAAGGCGAGCCCGCGCCAGAAGATCTTCATCGTGGCCGAAACACCGGAAGACGTGCTTACGCTCGTCAAGGGCGGTGTGCCTATAAAGAAGGTAAACATCGGCAACATGCACATGTCGGAAGGAAAGCGCCAAGTCGCCACCTCCGTCGCAGTTAACGACGAGGATGTCGCTGCGTTTAAAGAGCTGCAGGAATTGGGGGTGGAGTTGGAGATCAGGCGCGTTCCGAGCACGCCTGTTGAGGACACGAGCAAGCTCTTCTCGTAATCCTCGTGATCCACGTTGTCAGGATTGAAACCCTGACGTTCTGTACGTGATATCCAAAGTGCGTACATACATTTTGAAAGGAGGAGCAAGATGGAATACTCGATCATCCAGGTCGCTCTGGTCTTCATCGTCACGTTCGTCGCGGCAATCGACCAGTTCAACTTCCTCGAGTCTCTCTATCAGCCCATCGTCACCGGCGCCGTCATCGGTCTTATCCTTGGCGACCTCAACACCGGTCTTCTCGTGGGTGGTACCTATCAGCTCATGACGATCGGCAACATGCCGATCGGAGGCGCTCAGCCGCCTAACGCCGTCATCGGCGGCATCATGGCAGCCATTCTCGCTATCGCTACGGGCCTCGAGCCCAACGCGGCAGTCGGCCTTGCCATTCCGTTCGCTCTGCTTGGTCAGCTCGGCGTTACCCTGGTCTTCACGCTTATGTCGCCGCTCATGTCCTCCGCGGACAACATGGCCCACAACGCTGACACCAAGGGTATCGAGCGTCTGAACTACTTCGCCATGGCTCTGCTCGGCTTGATCTTCGCTGTCGTCGTCACCCTGTTCTTTATCGCTGGCGCTACCATCGGTCAGACCATCGCTTCCGCCATCCCGACTTGGCTGCAGACCGGTCTCTCCGCTGCAGGCGGCATGATGCGCTTCGTCGGCTTCGCCGTCCTGCTCAAGGTTATGATGAACCGCGATATGTGGGGCTTCTTCCTCATGGGCTTTGGCCTCGCGCTCATCACCGTTGCCAACGATTCGCTGGCAACCCCTGCCCTGCTCATCCTCGCTCTCATCGGCTTCGGCATCGCTTTCTGGGACTTCCAGCAGCAGACCGAGCTGAAGGGTGCAGCTGTTTCTGACGGAGGTGACTTCGAAGATGGCATCTAATGAGTATGTGATCCCGGAGCACTACGAGGATCTCACTCCTGCTCCGCAGCTCGACCAGAAGACCCTCAACAAGATGGCTTGGCGCTCCTGCTTCCTGCAGGCATCGTTCAACTACGAGCGCATGCAGGCCGCTGGCTGGCTTTACTCCATCATCCCCGGTCTGGAGAAGATCCACACCAACAAGAACGACCTCGCGGCTTCCATGAGCCACAACCTGGAGTTCTTCAACACTCACCCGTTCCTCGTCACCTTTGTTATGGGTATCGTGCTTTCGCTCGAGCAGAACAAGGTTGACATCCCCACGATTCGCGCCGTCCGCGTCGCCGCAATGGGCCCGCTCGGTGGTATCGGTGACGCCCTGTTCTGGCTGACGCTCGTGCCTATCACGGCCGGCATCACCTCCAACATGGCCATCAACGGCAATGCCGCTGCGCCGATCATCTTCCTGGTGATCTTCAACGTCGTCCAGTTCGCTCTGCGCTTCTGGCTCATGAACTGGTCCTACAAGCTTGGCACCAGCGCTATTGACGCTCTGACTGCCAACATGCAGGCCTTCACGCGTGCCGCTTCCATTATGGGCGTCTTCGTCGTCGGTTGCCTGGTCGTCACCATGGGTGGCACCCAGATCAACCTCCAGATCCCCAACGGCACCACCCGTGGCCTCTCCGCTACTACCGTGATCGTCTCCGAGAAGGAGGCCGAGAACTTCACCGGTATGGAGGGCATCGATACCGAGACCGCTGAGGCCGGTACCATCGCCATGACCGATGAGGACGGCAACGCCCTCACCGCTTCCGATGCCGACGGCAACGCTGTCGAGTGCGGCGTCACCGATCTGGGCAACGGCATGGCATCCGTTACCTACGGTACCGTCACCGAGGATCCGGTCAACTTCTCCGTTGCCGACACCCTCAACACCATCGTCCCGAAGCTCGTCCCGCTTATGCTTACGCTGCTGCTTTACTACATGTTCGCTAAGCACAGCTGGACCCCGACCAAGGGCATTCTGCTGCTCTTCGTTCTGGGCATCCTGGGCGCTGGCCCGCTTGGTCTCTGGCCGAGCATCTGGTAAGGCTCTAGCTTGAGGGGTGTGTCCCTACGCGGCTCACACCCCGACCCCTTAAGCCATGTGTATGTTAAAAGCCGCGTGCTCGAAAGAGCGCGCGGCTTTTGTTTTCTTGATGATTCGGGTGTGGCAGACCGATAATGCTAAACACCCAAGGTAGTAGCCTAGTTTGAGCAAAAGGGAGGATAGGATGGCGATCGGAGCGCGCAAGCAACCGCTGTACGATCAGCTGGTCGATATTCTGACCGAAAAGATTGACCATGAATATCGCGCCGGTGACATGATTCCTTCCGAGCGCGAACTTTCGGAGCGCTATGGTCTCTCGCGCACTACGGTACGCCTGGCTCTGCAGGAACTGGAGCGTTTAGGACTGGTGGTTCGGCAGCACGGCCGCGGTACCTTTGTGACCGACCGTTCGGCAAAGGCAACCAATCTTATGCAGTCCTACAGCTTTACCGAGCAGATGCGCGCGATGGGTCGTGACCCCGAGACCACGATTCTCGATTTTTGCGAGATGGAGGCCGATAAGAATCTGGCCGAGCATATGGGATTACGTATCGGTGATCGCATTTTTAAGCTCAAGCGCCTTCGTTCTGCCGACAACATGCCCATGATGGTCGAACGTAGCTATCTACCGGTTCGTCAATTTCTGTCCCTAAAGCGACCGCTGCTGGAGCGTAAGCCGCTTTACGATGTGATTGAGCAAGACTTTAAGCAAAAAATACGCGTGGCCGAAGAGGAGTTCTATGCGAGCATAGCCCGTCCCACCGATGCCCACCTTTTGGAAATTGTCGAGGGCTCGCCTGTGCTCGATTTGGTTAGGACTACGTATAACGAGTCAAACGAGGTTGTGGAGTATACGCTCTCGGTTGCTCGTGCCGATCAGTTTAAATACAAGGTTTACCACCAGCGTAGCGACTAGTGTTGGCATCGTTTCCATATGATGATTCTTTGTATTTAACTGGTTACTACCAGATAACCAACCGAAGTGTATAATTGCACGTCAGAGGATTACTTCTAGAGAGAGGTATTAGAAATGTTCGAGAAGAGTGTCGAGGAGCTCACCGAGCTCGGCGCCCAGATCACCACGGCCGAGATTGCTCAGCAGCCCGAGCTTTGGCGTGATACGCTCAACATCTATCGCGAGAACAAGGAGGCCATCGAGGCCTTTCTGGCCGAGGCTCGCGCTATGGGCGAGGGCCGTCTGTCCGTTGTCTTCACCGGTGCCGGTACGTCCGACTATGTTGGCGATACCTGCGCCCCGTATCTGCGTCACGCCGGCAACACTGATCTCTACGACTTTAAGCCCATCGCCACGACCGACATCGTGAGCGCCCCGCGCGACTTCCTGCGCGCTGAGGATCCCACGCTCGTGGTTTCCTTTGCCCGCTCTGGCAACAGCCCCGAGAGCCTTGCCGCCGTTGCCGTTGCCAAGGAGCTCGTCCACAACGTCAAGTTCCTCAACATCACCTGCGCGCCCGAGGGCAAGCTCGCCGTCGAGTCCGCCGATGATCCCAATGCGCTGACGCTGCTCATCCCGCGCGCCAACGACAAGGGCTTCGCCATGACCGGCTCCTACACCTGCATGACCCTGCTCTCTACTCTCATCTTTGACGAGGCTTCCGACGAGCAGAAGGCCGAGTGGGTCGAGACCATCGCCAAGATGGGCGAGGAGGTCATCGCTCGCGAGTCTGAGGTTGCCGACTACCTCGCTGGCGACTTCAACCGCGTGACCTACCTTGGCTCCGGCTCCTTTGGCGGCCTTGCTCAGGAGAGCCAGCTCAAGATCCTCGAGCTTGCTCATGGCCTGGTTGCCACTTCCTACGACACCTCCATGGGCTATCGTCACGGACCTAAGTCCTTCGTCGACGATAAGACGCTCGTCTTCGTATTCGTCAACAACGACGCCTACACCCGTCAGTACGACATCGACATCCTCAACGAGATCGGTGGCGACGATATTGCTCAGCGCACCGTTGCCGTTCAGCAGGATGGCGCTACTGTCTACGAGGGTGAGTCCTTCACCTTTAAGGGCTATGAGGCACTCCCCGAGGGTTACCTTGCTCTGCCGTTCGTGATGTTTGCCCAGGCAATCAGCCTGCTCAACTCCGTGCGCGTGGGCAACACGCCCGATACGCCGAGCCCCACCGGCACGGTCAACCGCGTGGTCAAGGGCGTGACGATTCACCCCTTCACCGCTTAATCGCGTCCCCCTGTAAGGGCGCCCGTCCGCTCATAACGGCGGGCGGGCGCTTTTTGTTTTCGATTGGATCGGGTATAAGCATCACCACAGTCAACTGCTTTAGAAGCAAGGAGTGCATATGAGCACGTACGCAATTAAGGCTGACAAGTTCTTCTTGCCGGCGGGCCCGCAGCTGGGCGGTTATCTCATGGTCGAGGATGGCGTCTTTGGCGCCTGGCAGGCCGACGAGCCCTCTTGCGAGATCAAGGACTACACGGGGTCGTGGATCGCACCGGGTATGGTCGACACCCACATCCACGGCTTCTATAACCACTCGACTACCGATAACGACCCCGAGGGTATCGATATCAGCTCGACCGAGCTCGCTCGTCGCGGTACCACCAGCTGGTTGCCCACGACGTTCACTGATGGCGTCGAGCAGATCAAGGATGCCTGCACCGCCATCGCTCAGGCGGACGAGGGCCGCGGCCCTGACTTCTGCGGTGCCCGTATCCAGGGCATCTACCTGGAGGGCCCCTTCTTTACCATGAAGCACGTGGGCGCGCAGAACCCCGCTTATCTGATCGACCCCTCCGAGGAGGTCTTCGATCAGTGGCAGGAGGCTGCGGGCGGTCGCATCGTTAAGAGCGCCATGGCGGCCGAGCGCGATGGCGCCGCTGCTTATGCGGCTGCTTTGAACGCCAAGGGTGTGGTGACCAGTATCGGTCACTCCGACGCCACCTACGATGAGTGCATCGCCGCCATCAACGCCGGTGCCAGCTGCTTTACGCATACCTATAACGGCCAGCGCGGACTGCATCACCGTGAGCCCGGTGTCGTGGGCGCTGCCATGTCCACGCCCGAGACCTACGCCGAGATCATCTGTGACGGCAAGCACGTGAACCCTGCCGCCATCAAGGCGCTGCTGCAGGCAAAGGGCTGGCAGCATACGGTACTCATCACCGACTGCCTGGGTTGCGGCGGCATGCCCGAGGGCAGCTATACCAGTGGTGGCATGGACGTCATCATGAAGGACAACCTGTGCTGGCTCGCCGACGGCAAGAGCATTGCCGGCTCGGTGCTCACGCTTGCCCAGGGCGTCAAGAACATCGTCGACTGGGGCATCGCCAGCGCCGATATCGCCATTCGCATGGCAACCGAGGTGCCGGCACGCTCCGCGCACATCGAGGATAAGTGCGGCAGCATCATGCCGGGTCGCGACGCCGACTTTGTCGTGTTCGACCACGAGCTCACCCTCGTCGAGACGTATGTTGGCGGCCAGAGCGTCGGCAACGCCTTTACCGAGTAACGATAGAAAAAGACGGCGGGCCCGAATCTGCTCGGACCCGCCGTATGGGTTAAACGCTCAAAAGCACCTTAACAGTTACAGCTTGTTAGCGATCTTCTTTGCCGTGCGCTTAATGCCGGTCACAAGGCCTCCTGCAGGATGCTCCTTTTCGTATGCTAGGCGCTTCTCGCGCTTGGCGTACTCTTCGACGATGATGTCGCCATACTCGTCTTCGATCTTGTCGAAGAAGTCGACGGCGCCCTTAATTTCTTCAGCGGTCGGGTGTCCCTTTTGGACACCGCCGGCGAGTTTGAACGGCCCCCACGTATCAAAGCCGGGGCAGCCGTAGACACCCATAAAGATGGCCTGCCTCATGCGGCAGATGCCATCGATATCCTTGCCGTACCACTTGTTTTTGCCACCGTAGGTCATAAGGCCAAATACCTTGTCCTGCGGCTGCAGCACGTTAGTGAGCACGCGCGCCATATCTTTGTCGATCTCGGAGTAATAAATGCCCGTGGCGACGCCGATCAGATGGTATTCGTGCAGGTCGGGGTACTCGTTTTTACCGAGTGACTTCACGTCGAGGGTATCGATTTCGGGGTGCGCCTCGACGATGGCGTCCACGAGCTTTTTGGTATTGCCGTGGTGGCGTGAGGCGTACAGGATGATGGTTCGCATAAGAAGGCCTTTCAGCTGTAATGACGTCAATGTTTCTATGGTACCCCGTTGTATGGTCGGGATACCGGACGCATCGACGAGCGCACGTGTTTGATCTCTGGCTAGGGTTGAGGCGGGCGCTTACGTGAAAAAGCAGTCGTCCGAAAGGATGGGTAATGGAATACGCTCTTTCCAACGATTCGATATCTATTAAGGTTTCCACGGCCGGTGGCTCGTTTACCTCGATTGAGGCTGACGGTCGCGAGTATCTGTGGCAGGGTGATCCCGCGGTGTGGTCCGGTCAGGCGCCGGTCTGCTTCCCGATTTGTGGAGGTCTGCGCGATGGCAGTGCCATGACGTTCGCCGGGCATCATGTGAAGCTTGCCCGCCACGGGTTTGCGCGCAAGCAGGAGTGGAAGCTGTTGAGCCAAAGCGCAAACGAGCTGGCTATGTGCCTGGCATCCGAGGATAACGCCGCGCTGCTGAGCGATTATCCCTACCCGTTTAAGCTTGTTGCTCGTTATACGCTTGAGGACGCCACCGTGCGTGTCGCCTATGAGGTCACCAACGAGGGTACCGAGGACATGCCGTTCTTTATCGGCGGTCATCCCGGCTTTAGGTGTCCGCTCGACGAGGGTGAGGCCTATACGGACTACGAGTTGCGTTTTGAGAAAGACGAGGCTGCGGAGCTTTGTACCGCTGTCCCTTCGACTGGCTTGATTGACGTGGACAAGCGCTCCAAGAACCCCATGGTGGGAAAGACGCTGCCCCTGTCGCACGAGCTCTTCGATTTTGCGGAGACCATCTTTGACGTGCTCGAGAGCCGCCAGGTCACGCTTTCCAAAAAGGGCGAGGACAAGGGCGTTCGCCTGAGCTTTGAGGGCTTCCCATATCTCATTGTGTGGAGCAAGCCCGAGGGTGATTTTGTGGCAGTTGAGCCTTGGGGCGGCCTTTCGACCTGCTCCGATGAGGACGACGTGCTTGAGCATAAGCGTGGCTGCCTTGTCGCCAAGCCCAAGGAGACCGTCGTTCGCTCGTTCACGATTGAGATTCTGTAATTCCGTTTTGTCGACTCGTATCGCGAGGCACAAGGAGCCTGCGAGATAAGGAGCTAAAAATGATCCTCACCGTTACGATGAACCCGTCCGTCGATACACGCTATCAGCTCGATGAGCTCATTATCGACGACGTTAACCGTGTGACGCCCGAAAAGACCGCCGGCGGCAAGGGTCTCAACGTGGCCCGTGTACTGGGTCAGCTGGGCGACGACGTTGTGGCAACCGGTCTACTCGGCGGCCACATGGGCGCCTACATGGCCGAGCTCATGGATGCCAACGGCATTAAGAATGATTTTGTACCCATCAAGGGCGAGACTCGCATTTGCCTTAACATCCTCCACGCCGGCAACCAGACCGAGCTACTCGAGAGCGGCCCGACGATTGCCCCCGAGGAGCTCGATGCCTTTACCGCCAAGTTCGCCGAGCTTGCGAGCAAGGCCGCTGTCGTTACCATCTCGGGTTCGCTGCCCCGTGGTGTCGAGGCGGGCTACTACGCCAAGATCACGGGTATTGCCGAGAACGCCGGCGCCAAGGTGCTGCTCGATACCTCGGGTGCTTCGCTCGAGGCCGCCCTTAAGTCCGAAATTAAGCCCGAGCTGGTCAAGCCTAACCTGACCGAGATTAACGGCCTTCTGGGCACGAGCTTTACCACCGACGATGTGGACGAGCTCCGCGCCGCGCTCGCCTCTGATGCCCGCTTCTCCGATATCCCCTGGGTCGTCGTGTCCATGGGCGCTGCCGGCTCCGTGGGCTTCCATAATGGCCGTGCATTCCGCGCCAAGACCCCCGATATCCCCGCCGTTAACGCTACGGGCTCTGGCGATTCGACCATTGCCGGCTTCGCGCATGCGATTGCTGCTGGCGCGGATGACGAGACGGTGCTGCGTACCGCCAACACCTGCGGCAAGCTCAATGCCATGGATCCCATGAC
>CATXML010000031.1 GCA_958372035.1 uncultured Collinsella sp.
GACGTGATCGCCGGCTGCCAGGTCCATGAGGGCCTCTTCTTGGTGATCCCACAGCTCAATGCCGCGATTGCTCGTCCATTCAAAGAAGCGTTCGAAGGCTTGATCGGGCGTGAGCCATGGTTCGGGCTCGCTGCCGTCCTCGGGCTCCCACCAAGTGGGAGAGAGCGCGCCGAGCGAACCGAACTCTGCCTCGGTTCCCGTGCCGCCCGAGAATGAGCTGGCGGCCCCGGCGCCGGAGACGGTGCTGGCGGCGGTATCTGTCGTGGTCTGTGCCATGTGGTTGCTTTCTCTCGCGATTGTCCGCCAACTATTATGGCGTAGCGGCGGCGCGGAGCGGCAGCGCGCGAGAAAATGCAGGAAATGGGCGTGCGGTGCTAGCGTTCCTGAGGCAGGCGCTTCTTGCCTTTCCGGGCACGGTTTCTAAAGTTCTCGACGGCCTCTTCCATGCCGAGAGGCACGTAGGTGAGCTCATCGAGGTTATCGGGCAGGTAGCAGGCAAGGCTTTGCTCCTGCATGCGGCCCGCCGTGAGCTGTTCGTCGGTTGGCTGCGCACCGGGTGTGGCGCAAATGCCATAGACGACGGCGCCCATCTCGCGCGTGCGGCATTCATATTCGGTCTCGGGATGCTCGGGATGGTCGCGGCGTACGTCGTCACTTACCCAAAGCGTGTCGTAGCCGGCCGCGGCAAACTGCCCCAGGGCGTAGTCGCGCAATGGCTTGCTGTCGGTGCGCAGCGTGACGGTGGCGTCGGCTGCAAAGAGCGAGCGATAGAGCATTAGATGGTCGACATGGACGAGTCGTTTTTTGGCGTACTTGGCCTTGGGCTGCGGCGTGGGAAAGTTAATGGTGATGGCATTGAGCTCGCCTGCGGCAAACAGCTGCGGCAGCGATGCGGCGCCTCGGGGCAGGACGAGTGCGTTGGATAGCTCCTGCTCGCAGATTTTCTGTGCGGCATAGGCGATGCAGATGGGCTCCTGGTCCATGCCGATAAAGAGGGTGTTTGGCTCGTGGGCCGCGCGCTCTACAAGGTACGTTCCCTTGCCACAGCCAAGATCAAGGTGAAGGTGTTCGAAGGGCTTGCTGCCAGCTGGCGCACAGGCCTTGCGCCAATCTCCGGCATAGGCCTCGGGGTTCGTCTCAATCGCATCGGCGTAGCGCTCCAGGCGCTCCTCGAGCACAAAGTTCTTAGGCGTGCGAACGTGGACGGCTCCCATGAGGCTCCTTGGTCATAAGTATGGAACGCATAGCTGCACGTTCCGTCAATGGGTTGAAAAAGGGTGGGCGCAATGTGCCCGAAAGTTGCGGTGCGGCTCGGCGACGAGTCGTCAATGCCTACAGGCGCTTAAGAATCACATAGCGGTTGAGCTCGCCGCTGCGACCGTCGGCATGGAAACGCTCAAGCTCGCGCACGGGGACCTCGCCGCTCTTGTAGAACGTACGGACGCCGCGCACCAGGTCGGTGATCTGCTGATCATCAAAGTGGTGGCAATAACGGTAGGCGTGACGGTCGTTTTGCCAGCCAATGAGGTGGTCGCCGGCTTCAAACTGCGCGGAATCGTAACCCTCAAACGGCGGGGTGAGCTCGGCGCGGGCTTCGGCGCGAACGGCCTTGCGCGCCATGCGCTCGTCGTTCATAAACTCCCAAAAACTGATGGCGATGATGCCACCCGGGCGCGTTTGGCGCACCAAGGCATCAAGTACGCGTACACGGTACTCGCACGACGGCACATGGTGCATAAAGCCAAAGCAGACCGAGATGTCGGCGAGCGGGGCGTCGAAAAGCACGTCGGGTGTCTCGGCGGGGTTGAGCTTCATAAGGGCGTCGAGTACGTCGAGTTCCTGGAAGTGCAGGTTGGGAATGCGCAGGGCGTGGCCGCGTGCATCGATGGCCAGGTCCTGGCACGAGTCGACACCATAGAACTCGAAGGGGCAGCTGGCGTCTGCCGAGGGGCTCGTGCCGTCCACGCCTTTGGCAGCCAGCGTGCCGCCGGCGGCAGAGTTCTCGAAGCGCATGTTGCCGCAGGCAAGGTCGAAGACGCGGACGGGATGCTCGATCGTGGCGACGTCGAGCTGTTCGAGCGCAATGTCCATGGTGCGCACCCAGCCGGGCCACGGGGCCTGACGCGTATCGGAAAAGGAGGCGGAGTGCTCGCGATAGAACGTGTTGTTGAGCTGGATGAGCGATGAGGCGAAATCGCGGTTCACGGCGCGGGACTCCCTCCGTTGGCGGTGCGGAATAAACAGTACGACCATACTACCGTTAACGCCGCAACGGGGACAACCAAGCTACGGGTCATTGCTTTGTTTGGACACATTTCCGCAGCTCATATGCACCCGCAACCGCCGGTTGTCAAAAATCTCACTAGAATAGGTGGCATGCTTTTGGCGGTGGCGGATAGATTTTTAACTGTGCAAGGCGCCTTAAGAACAAAAACGGTCCGGCGGCACGGCTGGCATCACATAGGAGGAACCATGAATGTAGAAACTGCGCAGCGGCTCGCCGACCTTCGTCGCAGCAAGGGTTTTAGCCAAGAAGGGTTGGCGCGAAAGCTGGGACTGTCGCGCCAGGCGGTCAGTAAATGGGAGCGTGCGGAGAGCTCGCCCGATACCGAGAACCTGATCTCGCTCGCAAAACTCTATGGCGTGAGTTTGGACGAGCTCCTCAATCCGAGTGACGAGATCGAGGACGATATCGAATTTGAGAACGAGGACCGCGCCCGTCAGCGCGAGGCCGAGGCCGCGGAGCGTGCCCGCACCCATGAGGCAGCGGCGCGCGCCACCGAGGCGGCAACACAGGCGAGTGATGCCGCGGCCAAGGCGGCGCAAGCGGCAAGCTGGAGTGCGCAGGCCGCCAATGCCGCTACGGCGCAGGTGACGAGTGGCGGCGCAGCTGGCTCGACTCCGGTGAAAGGTCCGTTCCAGTCGTTTCCGTATTGGGCCGTGTGCTGGCTGCTGTTCTTTTTGCTGATGTTCCTGTTTGGTGGCTCCTTTGCCGCGCTGATCTTCTTTACAATCCCCATCTATCACTGGGTGGCGCGTGCGCTCGATGGCGATTGGGCACGCGGGGATATTCAGGTTGGTCCGGCACCGGAGGCGGCTAAGGCTCAGGATGTTTCCGCTGCGGTTGATACTGATGTGGCTTCCTCGACCGCCGCTGAGCCGAGCGACAAAGAAGGTGATGAATGATGAAGCTCTCGCGTGAGTCCAAGGTCCGCCTGGGCGTCGGTATCGGAGCGTTCGTGCTCATCATCGGGCTTATCTTTGGCACTTCGCGGATATTGTTTCATTTTGATGGCCCGTGGGATCTCGGCGATATTGCATCCGGTTTGTCCGGTATGGACGATGTGGTTGACGGGGACGATTCTTTGGATGGCGGTAACTATTCCGCTCAGTCTCGGCAGCTTTCGAGCGAAACGTTTGATACCGACTCATTCCAGTCCCTTGACCTGGATGTGACATCGGGTGAGGTTGAGATCAAGTGCGTTTCCGGCGGGCAGGTGCGTGTCATCGAGAGCGGTCGTGTTGCAAAGGGGGTAGCTACCTACGATGCTGCCACTCAGAATCTGGCCGAGGTCAAGGGTTCTACACTCACGATTAGCCAGTTCGACTGCGATGACGAGCGCGCTATCGATCGTTCGGTCACCATCGAGCTGCCGCGGGATGTTGCGGATAACATGGTGGGCATTACAGCGAATGTAGGATCGGGCGATCTGACGGTCACGGATGTAGCGTGTCATGACCTCAACCTGACTTTGGACTCGGGAGACGTTGAGTTTGCGGGCACCGTAACCGACACCTTGGATGCCGAGGTCGGTTCGGGCGATGTGGCGTTCGAGCTCTACCAGGCCCCCGCGAAGTCGATGGACGTAAGCGTGGGCTCGGGCGATGTGGAGATATCGGTTCCGAACTCTACGGGCTTTAAGGCGAGCCTCACCGTGGGCAGCGGTGACTTTGAGAGCGATTTCCTTCCGCTTGGCTACGATGGCGAGACCATATTGAATGCTGAATTCGACAACGGTGACAAGTCTGCAACGTATCGTTTTAAGGTCGGTTCGGGCGACATGTCGTTCGAATCGGTGTGACATGCGGTTTTCGGAGATCGGTGCATATAGACATGCTCTTTGATGGAGGCGTCGGGGCCGTGGTCGGCTTCGGCGCCTTTGCCTTTACAATGGGGTCATGGAACAGATTATTTTGAACATACTCGATGCCCTGCGTCGCGGTGAGACCGTGGACGACAAGGTACTCGTCAAATTGATACATGCCGAGGCGCGCCGTGAGGGTGCCGACAAGCGCGATTTGGCCAAGCGTCGCCTGCTGCCGTTTTACCAGCGGGTGAAACGCGAGGAGCTGGCTCGTTGGACGGCATGGAATGTCGACGCCGAGCTAGAGCGCCAACTGCTGCAGGTGCTACGCATGAAGCCTCGTCGCACGGCTTCGGGCGTGGCGACCATTACCGTCATCACCAAGCCGTGGCCCTGTTCGGGCGATTGCCTGTTTTGTCCCAACGACCTGCGCATGCCCAAAAGCTATTTACATGCTGAGCCCGCGTGCGCCCGTGCGGAGCAAAACTGCTTCGATCCGTATCTGCAGGTGAGCGCCCGTTTGACGGCGCTTTCGCAGATGGGACATGCGACCGATAAGATCGAGCTCATTGTGCTTGGTGGTACCTGGAGCGACTATCCGGAAGGCTATCAGACATGGTTTATGTCGGAGCTCTTCCGTGCGCTCAATGACGATGCCGTCGCCGGCGTGGCGGCCAACCCCATGTTGGCGCGTCCGGGCATCAGCCGTGCCGAGGCAGGGCGCCTGCTCGATGACGCTCCCGCCGATGCGCTGCCGCCGGTGGTAGCGGAGCGTCGCGAGCGCTATCGGGCCGCCGGCATTGCGACAGACGAAGCCGAGCTCGCTGCCGGCGTTGCCGACGAGCAGGGGCGTGTGGATGCTGCCGTGGGCGGCTATAACCGCGCGGTGCGTCGTCTGTACGGCCCCGGCACGCCGTGGGGCGAGGTCGCCGAGTGGCAGACAGCAACGATGGAGGAGCTCGAGCGCCAGCAGCGCATCAACGAGACGGCGAAGCATCGCGTGGTGGGACTCGTTATCGAGACGCGCCCCGATGCTGTAACGCCGCAGGCCCTCACGCTCATTCGTCGCCTGGGCTGTACCAAGATTCAGATGGGCATTCAGAGCCTCGACCAGCACCTGCTCGATATCAACGAGCGTCGCATTTCGGTGACGCAGATTGAGCGGGCGTTTTCGCTTGCGCGCCTGTTTGGCTTTAAGATCCACGCGCACTTTATGCTCAATTTGTTGGGTGCTACGCCCGAGGGGGATAAACGCGACTACGAGCGCTTTATGACCGTGGGGGCCTTTATGCCCGACGAGGTCAAGGTCTATCCGTGCGCGCTCATCGAGGGCTCGCGCCTGGTGGGCTGTTATGAGCGCGGCGAGTGGCGCCCCTATACCGAGGAAGAACTGCTCGATGTGCTGGCCGATGACATCGTGGTGACGCCGGCGTTCTGCCGCATCAGCCGCATGATTCGCGACTTTAGTTCCGATGACATCATGGTGGGCAACAAGAAGCCCAACCTGCGTCAGCTCGTCGAGAACCGCCTAGCTGCTCGGGGTGACGGTGCGACGGCGCGTGAGATCCGCTATCGCGAGATTAGCACGGCGGGCGCCGACCTGGGCGAGTTGACCCTTGACGAGGGCGTGGCGTACGAGACGCCGGTGACGCACGAGCGCTTTTTGCAGTGGGTGACGCCGCAGGGCAAAATCGCGGGTTTTTTGCGCCTGTCGCTGCCCGATCGCGCGTTTGTTGCCGCGCATGCGGACGAGTTGCCGACGACGCCGGACGAGGCGATGATTCGCGAGGTGCACGTGTACGGCATGGCGGCGCGCATGGGAGATCAAGGCCAGGCGGCTCAGCATCATGGACTGGGGCGGTCGCTGGTGGAGCGTGCGTGCCAGATGGCGCGGGACGCGGGCTATGCGCGCATCAACGTGATCAGCGCGATCGGCACGCGTGAGTACTATCGTCATTTGGATTTTTACGACCATGGACTCTATCTGCAAAAGGAGCTCTAGATGAACAAGCCGAGTGTTTCTGCTGGTGTCGTTGCCGGCGTTGCCCTGGGAGCCGCGGCACTTGGTGCGGCCGCCGTCGCTGTTCGCGCTGCCTGTCTGCAGGTCGCGAGGACCCGCAATGGGCTGGCGCGTGTAAAGCGCGTGCACGATGAGGGCGGCGACGAAGTTCGCGTATTGGTTCAAGGCGGCGTCTACCAAAGCGCGAGTTACGTTGGCGAGCGCTGGGCGGAGCCCGTCTTTGCGTACTATCGCGCGTTTGACGACGTGTTTGAGGCCGAGGATGCGATGCGCGACGCTTATGGTCACGGTATCAGCCGTATGCTTATGCTAGGTGGCGGCGGGTTTGCCTATCCCAAATATGCGCTGGTGTCGCACGAGGGCTTGCGTATGGACGTTATCGAGTATGACGGAGAGATAACGCGCTTGGCGCGCCGTTGGTTCTACCTGGACGAGCTGGAGCGCGCGGTGGGCGACCGCCTGCGGGTGATTACCGCCGAGGCTCGCTCGTATCTGGGTGTGACGAGCGTGGGCCATCGTCGCTACGACGTGGTCGTGAGCGATTGCTTTGGCGGTGCCGAGCCCGTTCGCGAGCTGGCGACCGTTGAGGCGTTGCATCTGGTGCGGGGCAGCCTGAACCCCGGGGGTATCTACGTGGCCAATATCGTGAGCGCAAACGAGGGGAGCGATGTGGCGTTCCTTCGCGACTGCGCTGCCACGGCACTCGAGGTATTCGTCCACGCCTGGGTGGTCCCATGTGGCGATGCGAAGTTCGGCGGCGAGGAAAACTACCTGCTCATCGCCAGCGACGGCGACTACGCCTTTGCCGAAGCCGTGCCCTTCGACACCGACTTCCTCGGCACTGCTCTCCACGACTAGCCTATTGGGAATAGTCAGTCCCGTCTTATGTGTGGTCGCGCCAGCTGAGGACGCGCTGCTTCATACCCTCGATGTCGAGCACGCCTTCGGCAAAGCCCTTGCGCACGAGCTCTTCGGGAACCAACTCGTCGTAGCGGTCAAAGTAAGGCACCTCGCCGGGATAGACGAGCTCGATGGGATCGAAGTCCTTCTCGGCCTCGTCGGCGAGCACCTCAAAGAACGTCTCCTCGTCGGCCTTCATCTTAAACTGCAGAAAGTACGGGCGTGACGGATCGAGCCCGCGAAGGCCCAGCTCCGCGGCACATTTAATCTTGAGCATGCGCTCGAGCGCCAAAAAGGCGTAGCTGCCCAGCCAGGGGAAGAGCACCCAGGTATCGCCGCCCAGGTTAATGAGCGGCTTGGTTCCCGCCCCCGAAATCTCGGCCGTATGACGAGCCTGCGCCAAGCGGGCCCGTGCGTTACCCATAAGGTACGGATATGTCGCGTGCTCGTTGAGCGCCTTGTGCATGCGCTCGAGCACATGCGTGTTAATGTCTCCGGGGCAGTCGCCAAAGTAGGCCGGCACCCGGCCCTTGACCTGCGTGGCAAAGACAGTGTGACGCTTCCAGTCCACTTCCTCGACAATCCAGCAGTGTCCGGCGATGGCGATGCGCTCGCCGGGTGGGGGCGGATTAACGATCGTGCCCAGCTCAGCCGATTCGCTCCGGACGGTAAACTCCTCGTTTTCCTGGAACACGGCGTAGAACTTAAAGTTATTGATGATGCGCTCGCCCGCGAGGCCCACGATGAGCCCGCCACCTTCGGTGACCTGGATATGGTCGATCTTAATGAGGTGACGTAGCAGCACACGGTAATCGTCTGCCGAGACACGGTGGAAATAGCTGAGCGTGAGCACGCGCTGGGCAAGTTCGGCCGGCGTGAGCTCGCCGGTGCCGGCGAGGGTCGACATAGTCTGGTGATAGAGCAGGCTGTAGGGGAGACGATCGAGCTCGGGTGGCTCGACCCACTTTTCCTCGCGATAGAGTTGTACGAGCGCGATACCCTGCAGGAGCTTCCAGGGAATGGTTTCGGGCATCATCGTGCGCGGCTCGGGCTCTTCCTCGCGCATGACAAACCACATCTCGGGCGGAAGATCGCGACGGCCTGTGCGCCCCATGCGCTGAAAAAAGGAGCTAACGGTAAACGGCGCGTCAATCTGGAAGGCGCGCTCCAGGCGGCCGATATCGATACCGAGCTCCAACGTAGAGGTGGTGACGGTTGTCTGCGTCTGCTCCTCGTCGCGCATGAGTTCCTCGGCCGTCTCGCGCAGCGATGCCGAAAGATTGCCGTGATGGATGAGAAAGCGGTCGGGCTCGTGCCGGCTCTCGCAGTAGCTGCGCAGCATGGAGCACACGGCCTCTGCCTCCTCGCGAGAGTTGGCAAAGACCAGGCACTTGCGGCCGCGCGTATGCTCAAAGATATAGCCCATACCGGGGTCGGCGTTGTCGGGCGCTGTGTCGGTGGGGTTGAGAAGCGCCTGCTCGGTCGCTCGTGGGATGTCGACTTCGCCCTCGGGGGCCGAGGAAGTGCGGCGGTTCCCGGAGGTAGCCTTATCCTGTGCCCGTTCGCGACGTTGACGGCGCTCCTCCTGTGTGAGCTGTCCGCTGTGGCGCGTGTCTTGGGTGTCGGCCGGCAGCGCTGTGGGTGCCGCCGCCTCGATGCGCTCGCATGCGAGCACTTCGGCTTCCTGCGGACCTGTGCCCATGAATTCCCGCTGCTGAGCCTGGGGGCCCGAGTTGTAGAAGTGCTCCATGGAGATGCGCCACACGCGGCGCGGGTCCTCAAAGCGGGGGATAACGCAGTCGCGCCCCGTTCCCTGCGAGAGAAAGGCGCCCGTGCGCTCGGGGTCGCCGATGGTGGCCGAAAGGCCAATGCGGCGGGGCTGCACGCCTGCCATGCGCGAGAGGCGCTCGATAAGACAGAGCGTCTGCCCGCCGCGGTCGCCGCGCATGAGCGAATGGACTTCGTCGATAACCACATAGCGCAGGTCGCAAAACATGCGCGGGATCGCCATGTGCTTATGGATCAGGAGCGCCTCGAGCGACTCGGGCGTAATCTGTAGGATACCGCTCGGTTTTTTGATGAGTTTAGCCTTGTGTGATTGCGAGACATCGCCATGCCAGTGCCAGACAGGGATATCAGCCTCTTCGCAGAGGTCGTTGAGGCGGACGAACTGATCGTTGATGAGTGCTTTGAGGGGGCCAATGTAGAGGGCGCCCACGCTCGCGGGCGGGTTCTCCCAAAACTCGGTCAGGATGGGAAAGAAGGCCGCCTCAGTTTTGCCAGATGCCGTGGATGCCGTCAGGAGCACATTGTCTTGCGTGTTGAAGATGGCATCTGCCGCCGCAACCTGGATGGAGCGCAGACTCTCCCAATCGTGGGAGTAGATGAAGTCTTGGATAAACGGGGCGTAGCGGTCAAAGGCGTTCACGGGGCCTCCTCTCAAAAACGAATTTCTCAACGCTGCCGACAACGGCTTGCTGCATTACAGTCTCAACGTTTGCCCAGATAAAACCTGCCAAAATAAACCTGTCGCTTATTGGCAGGTTAGATGGTGAATTCGGCGAAGTTACGGTCGCCGCCTGCGGTATCGGTGTCGCCTGTTGCGGTTGCCGGCGCCAACGCGTCGCCGCCGACGCTTTGCAGCAGCTCGGCCACGTTGGCGTCGGGGTTTTGGCACAGGATATCGAGCAGCTCGATAAAGTCACGAATGACTTCACGCGGCGTCAGATGCGTGTCGGCTCCCACGCGACCGAACTCGATCTTGAGGAAGTCCACCAAGTCGTTCTCGGTAAGCGTGGGCGTCCAGCCAAAGTAGCCAGCGTGAATTTGCATGAGTTTTTCGATCAGCACCAGCAGCTCCTCGTAGGTGAGCGGCTGCAGGCGGATGATGGGCGCGAGCATGTCCTTAAGGTCCTCGCGCGCAAAGCGACCCTGAGCGAGTCGGCTGCGCAGGGCCTCGTAGGAGAACACGCCGCGGCGGCGGTCTTCGATGGAGGTTGGCGTGCCGCCCATGATCATGCCCAGGTACTGTGCCTTGCCCTGAAGTGTGTCGTTGTACATGGTCAGGATCTTCTCGTAGTTGTACTGGCGCGTGATGGCATTGGGAATCTTATACAGATTCACGAGCTCGTCGATGAGCACCAGCATGCCCTTGTAGCCACTGCAAACCAAAAAACGCGCGATGAGTTTGACGTAGTCGTACCAGTCGTCATCGCTGATGATGGTCGAGGAGCCCAGCTCGGCGCGTGCCTCGCTCTTGGTGCGGTACTCGCCGCGAATCCATTTGGTCACGCGGCTCATGGTCTCTTCGTCGCCCCCGGATGCGGCCATGCGATAGCGGCGGAGCATGCGGGTGAAGTCGAAGCCGTGGACCATCTCCTCGAGCGGGGCCAGTTGGGCATTGACGACCGACTCGTCGACGTCGGCACACGAGGCGACCCAGCGATCCAGAATAAGGTTGAGCGCACCGCCCTCGG